>NZ_JACGVV010000019.1:0-80163 GCF_014077405.1 Colwellia sp. BRX10-9
AAGATAAGAAAGCAGCGAAAGAAAAAGCTAAAGCCGATAAGAAAGCAGCAAAATTATCAGCCGACAATGAAGGTACTATAGTTAAAGCTGAAGCTAGGATTTTTGTTGTTGATTTTAATGGTAGCATTGACGCAAGAGAAGTGAGTGCACTACGTGAAGAAATATCAGCAATACTAACGGTTGCAACCCCTGAAGATGAAGTGTTTTTACGTTTAGAAAGCGGTGGTGGCATGGTTCACGGTTATGGCTTAGCAGCTTCACAACTTGACAGACTTCGTCAGCATAATATCCCGTTAACTGCATCAGTTGATAAGGTTGCGGCAAGTGGTGGCTATATGATGGCATGTGTTGCCAATCATATTATCTCTGCACCGTTTGCAATTGTTGGCTCAATCGGTGTTATTGCGCAAGTTCCTAACTTTCATAAATTGCTCAAGAAAAACGATATTGACTACGAACAATTTACTGCCGGCGAGTTCAAACGTACAGTGACTATGTTTGGTGAAAATACCGATAAAGGTCGTGAAAAGTTTTCTGAAGAATTAGAAGAAACTCACTTACTCTTTAAAGACTTTGTTCGCGAACGTCGTCCAAGTTTAGATATTGATAAAGTAGCAACAGGCGAACATTGGTTTGGCAGTACCGCGAAAGAGCTTGGTTTAGTTGATGAAATTCAAACCAGTGATGATTTCCTTCAGTCTCGAAGTAAGTCGCACAAAATTATTGCTTTAAGATACGTAATGAAAAAAACCTTAGCGGAAAAGTTTTCAAAAGCGGCATCAATGTCTGTTGATTCTATCTTTAGTAAACTTTGGCAAAATAATCGTATATTTCCAAGTTAACGCATGCGTTTTGAGTGAATAAGATCTAAAAAAGGATGCTAATGGCATCCTTTTTTGTTTCTTTTCGCTGGGTTATTATAGGTTATTATTTAATTATCCACTTTAGAGAAGTTCTAGAGAAACTTCCGTAAAAGCTTTTAAAGTATACCTATAATTAAGATAAGCGCTTACTCAGCAATCAATAGTGACTTTTCAAAGTCACGCGTAGACTTTACTTCTTTATCGCTTATTTGTGTCACTGGCACGTTAATATCAGCTGTTGCTAACATGGTGCTAAAGGTACTCAATTTCATTGAATCAGCGAGACTTTTTTCAGCCGCTAATGTTATTGAAAATTCAGCGACTGTTTCTACTTCTACCAATTCTATGGCTTGAACTTGTGCTACCATCATGGTTGCTGCTACTGTTAATATTGCTACTTTATTAAAAAATTTCATAGGGTCACCCTTAAATTAAACGTTATATCCATATAGATGTTCTGGGACCTTTTCTTACTTAATTCTTGAATATGGGTTGGGAATCACATTCAATAGCTAGCCCAATATGTTTGGGATAAAGATGAAGTCCTTCATCTATGAAACGAATTCTACGTTAACTCTGGTAACTTTTGAAATGACAATTTATAATGTTTATCATTAGAAAAACTAATGAATAATAGTTATTTATCATTGTTGCTTATTTATGCATTTATTTTGAATGCTATTCCATGTAAAAGTTATAATTAAAGGTGAATTTTGTCTAACAGGCTTCCGCCACTAAACGCTTTGAGAGCATTTGAGGCATCAGCAAGACAGTTGAGTTTTACTCGCGCTGCTGAAGAATTATTCGTCACTCAAGCGGCTATCAGTCATCAAATAAAATCGCTTGAAGATTTTTTAGGCATAAAGTTATTTATGCGTAAAAATCGTGCTTTGTTGCTTTCTGAAGAAGGTCAAGCCTACTATCTTGATATTAAAGATGTCTTTAATGCCATTAACGAAGCAACTGAGCGATTGTTTGCCCGTGGTGAAAAAGGCGCGATAACTGTTAGCACACAACCAAGTTTTGCTATTCAGTGGTTGGTGCCGAGATTAAATGCTTTTTATGCTTTACATCCTGACATCGATGTTCGAATTAAAGCGGTAGATCAACCTGAGAATTCATTGACGGGTGATGTTGATGTAGCGATATATTTTGGTCGCGGCCATTGGGCCGATATTGATGCAGAACAATTACAAAAAGAATATCTTATTCCTGTTTGTTCACCTTTATTGTTGCAAGGTAAAAAGCCACTCGATAAAGTCGAAGATCTGATCAACCATACTTTATTGCATGATACTTCTCGCCGTGACTGGAAACGATGGTTCAAACAAGTAAACGTTAAAGCAACCAATGTCAATCATGGACCCATATTCAGTCATTCCGCTATGGTTGTTCAGGCGGCAATGCATGGGCAAGGTGTCGCATTAGCTCATAGTTTCCTGGCGAAACCTGATATTGATGCAGGTAGGCTTATATGTCCCTTTGAAGATGTTTTAGAAAGTAAAAATGCCTACTACGTCGTGTGTCGAGACCGACAAGTTGATTTAGGTAAAATTGCAGCATTTCGTGAATGGGTGCTTGATACTGTTGCCCAAGACCAAGAAGAATTAAATGACCAATAAGATGATTAATCTTACTCCTGATATTTCAACTATTATTAGTACCGTAGCAAAGCCTAAAGCTTTGGTTGTTTTTGCTCATGGTGCGGGTGCCGATAAAAGTCATGAATTTATGGAACAAGTCAGTCTTGCTTTAAACCAAAAAAATATCAATGTATTGAGATTTAACTTTTCGTATATGGATGTTCGCTTGGCGCAAGGTAATCGTAGACCACCCGATAGAATGCCAAAATTACTGGAATGTTTTTCCACCGTTATTGACGGGTTAGATAGTGATTTACCCCTTTTTATCGCGGGGAAATCAATGGGTGGACGTGTCGCTGCGACATTGGCTGGAGATAAAACAGCTAAGTTTTTAGGGGTAATGTGTTTAGGTTACCCGTTTCATCCACAGAAAAAACCTGAAAAATTAAGGTTGGCACCTTTGCAAGAAACACAAATGCCTATATTAATTTTACAGGGCACTCGAGATGCGTTAGGTAGCCAAGAAGAAATTGCACAATATGAATTTTCAGAGCGTTGTCACTGTATATTTTTTACCGATGGGGATCATAATTTGAAACCACGAGTAAAGTCAGGTTTTACCCATGCTCAACATATACAATCGGCGGTTAATGAAATGGTTAAATTTATTGATGAGCATAACCCAGATGAAATATAGTTGTGTTTATAGAAATTACTTGACCGCCATTATGATATTTATTGGTATCAGTGGCTGTTTTTCTGTATTATTCGGCGCTTGGTTTGCTCATGCTGGGGCAAATTTACCAAATGAAGTACAATCACGCCTTGCCAATGCATTGCAATATCAATTTTTTCATACTATAGCACTACTTACTGTGGCCATTTGGTTGCAAGTTCTAATGAGTAAGCGTCATGCGGCTAAAGTTATTAATCTTTTATATTTATCAGCAAGCTTTTTTATAGCCGGGATTTTATTTTTTAGTGGTGTTTTGTATATAAAAACATTTTTTGATTTTACTGTTATTGGAAAAATAGTTCCCTTTGGTGGTATATCATTTGCGCTGGGTTGGTTGTGTATCAGCTGGGCGGGAATTAATAGTACTCTGTGTACTTTAAACACAGACCAAGATCGTTTGTAGGTAAATTAGTTATGACCTCTATTATATTATATTGTCGCCCAGGCTTTGAAAAAGAGTGTGGTGCAGAAATTCAAGAAAAAGCCGCGTGGAATGAAGTGTTTGGCTATTTACAGCTAACTAAAAACGAAGGTTTAGTCTATTTTCATTTAAACAATCCTCAAGACGGTGAAGTTTTAATGGAAAAAATCCCATTGCGCCGCCTGATATTCGCTCGCGATTGGTTTGTTACCGTAACAGATAAAATTGACTTACCTGATTACAATCGTGTTGAAGCTATTACCGAAGTTTTAGGTACCGAATGGCAATATGCTGATTTACGGATGGAAATGCTTGACACAAACGAAGGTAAAGAACTTTCGAAATTCTGTCGTAAGCTGTCTGTACCGCTACGCCAGGCATTACGTAAGAATAAAATTCTTATGGAAAAAGGTGATAACGATGGCGCTATCTTACATGGTCTTTTTCTAAGTGGTAAAGAAGCTATTTTTGGTTTTTCGTTAGCCGATAATAGCTCTGTTTATACTATGGGTATTCCAAGGTTGAAGTTTCCAAGCGCTTCACCGAGCCGTTCAACATTAAAATTAGATGAAGCTTTTCTTCACTTTGTACCTCGCGATGAATGGGACGAACGTTTAACATCAGGTCTTAAAGCCGTTGATTTAGGCGCTGCTCCTGGTGGTTGGACATATCAATTAGTACGTCGTGGTATGATGGTGACAGCTATTGATAATGGCGCTATGGCTGAGTCATTAATGGATACAGGGCAAGTTAAACATCGCATGATGGACGGTTTCAAATATGTACCAATGAAACAAAATGTTCATTGGTTAGTATGTGACATGATCGAAAAACCTCAACGCGTAGCTAAGCTAATGGCTGAGTGGTTATTAAAAGGTTACTGTAAAGAAGCTATATTTAATTTAAAGTTGCCAATGAAAGGCCGTTATCAGGAAGTCACTAATGACTTACAAATACTTAAAGATGCTTTTAGTGAGCATAAAGTAAAGTATGAACTCTACGCTAAGCACCTTTATTATGATCGTGAAGAAATAACTGTTCATGCAAGATTATTATCTCCACCGCCAATGAAAGAAGAATAGCACGGCTCTTCTTGCATTAAAAAACCGACGTAATGTCGGTTTTTTAATGTCTGTTACAAGCGGGTATTACTAACAACTTCTAACCCGTTAGGTTTATAAACGCTCTAATACCGCTTGGGTAAAATCAGTGGTGCCGTGAGTGCCGCCTAAATCACGAGTCGTTCTATCACCCGTAGCAATAACATCTGTAATTGCATTACGGATCTTACTGGCTTTATCACCCATGTTTAAATATTCAAGCATTTGAATAGCGGCTAATATCACTGAAGTAGGGTTAGCTAAATTTTTGCCTGCAATATCTGGTGCACTACCATGCACAGCTTCAAAAATAGCGCAGTCGCCACCAATGTTAGCGCCAGGAGCCATACCTAAACCACCAACTAAACCTGCACACAAGTCAGATAAAATATCACCAAATAAGTTGGTTGTTACAATGACATCGAATTGTTCTGGGTTCATTACTAATTGCATACAACAATTATCAACGATCATTTCTGTCGATTCTATTTGTGGATAACGGGCAGCAACTTCACGCGCAACTTTTAAAAACAAGCCAGAAGTTGATTTCAAAATATTCGCTTTATGAACAGCTGTTACTTTTTTTCTACCTTCTTTGATAGCCGTTTCATAGGCAAAAGTAAGAATGCGTTCAGCACCTTTACGGGTAATTAAACTTTTTGCTTCAGCAACTTCGCCATCATCAGACAATATTTGTCCTAAGCCTGAATACATACCTTCGGTGTTTTCACGTACCGTTATGATGTTTATGTCTTCGTAGCGGGCTTTAGTGCCTTTAAACGATATTACAGGACGAACATTTGCGTAGAGTTGGAAATGCTTACGCAAAGTAACATTGATAGAAGTAAAGCCTTCGCCAACCGGTGTGGTAAGTGGACCTTTAAGGGCGATTTTATTTTTTTGAATAAGCGCTAAGGTACTTTCTGGGATCAAGTCACCATGATTTTCAAGAGCAGTAAGACCGGCGTCAGCATATTCATATGCAAAATCACATCCGGCTTTGTCTAGTATTTTAATTGTAGCATCGATAATATCGGGACCAATGCCATCGCCGGGGATCACTGTTATGGTTTGTGTAGCCATTTTTCTGCCTTTCAAAAGAGTTTGTCAAATTAGGAAACGGGTGCTGTTATAGCACGCGATACTTGTGTAATCTAGGATAAAACCTTTCAGGCACCCTACATCGTTTGGTTTTACCTGATTGTGTTTTATAGTTGTTAGTATAAAGGATCGTTTAATGAAACGTTATTAGACTTTTGTTTTATTAAAGCTGCTTTCAGCGTTAGTTTATAGTTGCTGAAACTGTTCGTAAGCTGTGTTGCCAATAGCGATAAGTGAGCCATTTTTAAATAAAAGTGCGGTACATTCGTCTTGGGTAGTAAATCCATCAGATTTAACGTGTTGAGTACGATAAAAGGTCACTTGAAAACTGTCTTCATTAACTTTTTTCGCCTCTGTTATATCTGGACTGCCTAATTCTTCTATCGCTTGGTCGAAATTAAACTTTTCTAAGGTTAATTTACCTATGTATTGCTTGTTATATGATTCGCGGTCACCCCATTCCATATCAGATGGACTGTCATCATAAAAGTTTACCACTAGGGCAACAAAAACACCGTAAATGGCTAATGCGATTAAGATACGAGAGATGACTTTCTTATTCATTTATTAAAATTTCCGTTAAATTGTTGATCAATATTGAAATATGAAGCTTAACAAGCGCTAATTATTTTAGTTAATTTATACAAGGTTTAATACAAATATTTTGTTCACTCCCCTATGAAGAAAGGCGAATATCTTTCAAATTAAAGCCCAGTGGTATGTCTTTTTTGAGCGTAATAAGCTCTTGGCTGAGTGCAATTTGTTCTTTATGTTCAGCAAGCTTATTGGCTAATGTTGCTTTAATATCAGTTGCTTCAAGTATACTTTTTAATGAGCCATACTGATTTAATAACTGTGCAGCAGTGACTTGTCCAATCCCCGCAACCCCTGGAATCTTATTGGTATTGTCACCGGTTAATGTCCATAAATCCATAAGCTGTTGTGGCTTAACATTGAATTTACTTAGTACAAAGTTAGTATCAAGATGGCGACGATTAAAGTGATCATAAACGCCGATATGTGGACCCAATAATGAGAGGAAGCCTTTATCTGTCGAAACGATCGTAACATTTTGATCTTTTAATGCCATTTTTACCGCCAATGTCGCAATGATATCGTCAGCTTCATCTTCTTCTGGTATTAATGAATCGACTTGTTGCTTCATTAACTCATCTTGAATATCAGGAAGGCTGGCAGCCAAATGTGCTGCCATTTTTTTTCTACCTTTCTTATAATCAGGGAATAGCTCGTAACGCCAACAAGGCTTATCACTATCAAATACCGCTAAAACATGGCTAGGTTGTAGATGATCAAGTATTTTTGTTAACGCTTGTCCGCAAGCGATCTGAGTATTAAACAGGACTTGTTGTTTGGTGTTTTCTGCAAGCTCGTTATTAAAAAGAAAAGGACGCTCTTGTACTGCGTATATTCTCCTAATTAAATTCAACGCATCAATTAATACAAGATGTGCGGACATTCATTTACCCTTAAATTACTTTATAGCATGGTATATATTTACTGCCAGGTAGTTTCATTCGTTGTTGCTCAACAAATGACGCCAGTAAATTATCCATTAGTTTCATTATTTTTTTATCGCCAGATATTTCAAAGGGACCATTCTCTCTGATTGCTCTAATACCTTGCGATTTTACGTTACCCGCTACTATAGCAGAAAAAATACGGCGTAAGTTTGCTGCTAATGTCGCTTTGTCTAAATCATAGTTAATTGGCAGGTTAGCAATGTTCTCGTGCGTAGGTTCAAAAGGCTGTTGAAAGTCGGGCTCAATCACTAAAGACCAGTTAAAATGGAAGGCATCACCCGTTTTTTTGCGATAAGTTATGACTTCATTTAATTTATGACGCATGGCTTTAGCTACCGCAATTGGGTCATCAACAATAATTTCATAAAGGTTTTGTGCTTTTTCACCTAAAGTTGCGCCAATAAAGCGATCAATTTGAATAAAGTATTCTGCGCTCTCTTTAGGTCCTGTCAAAATAATAGGTAATTTTTGAGCTTCATTTTTGCTATTGAGCATAATACCTAAAATATAAAGCAATTCTTCGGCGGTTCCTGCGCCCCCAGGGAAAATAACAATACCATGTGACATTCGAACAAAAGCCTCTAAGCGTTTTTCGATATCAGGCATGATAACTAATTCATTAACGATAGGATTAGGTGGCTCAGCCGCAATAATACTTGGCTCTGTTAAACCAATATAACGACCGTCTTTATTACGCTGTTTTGCATGAGCTATAGTTGCTCCTTTCATGGGACCTTTCATTGCACCTGGGCCACAGCCTGTACAGATATTAAAGCCTCGCAGGCCCAATTGATAACCCACTTCCTTAGTGTACTTGTACTCATTATCGTTTATAGAATGACCACCCCAGCAAGTAACCAGATTAGGATCGCTTTCAGGGATAATAACATTCGCATTTCGTAAAATATCAAATGTAAGATCTGTTATCTGCTGAGTATGTTTAGCATCGGCTTGGTATCGATTATGGGTAAAAAGAATATCGCGTAACACCGCTGATAAAAGCTCTTGTATACCTCTTATTATTTTACCATCAACAAAGGCATCACCAGGTGGGTTTGTTAAAGCTAATTTTACACCACGTTCGCGGCGCAAAACTTGTATCTCAAAATCTTGAAATTTTTGATATATTTGTTCGGCATCATCGGTATGGCTGCCGGCATTTAATACCGCGAGTGAACAATTTCGATAGACTTGATAAGTTTTACTGTTCGCTGATTTTTGAAGTTGCTCTATTTCTGATTGTGAGAGCAGGTTCATATTGCCAACAGGATTTATTTGCGTATTCATCATTGAGCTCCTTCAGAAAAATGTAAAGCTAATAACTTGAAACGTACCAAGGTTATTAGCTTTTTATGGATAATTGCAGGAAAAAACGGAATTTTCAGACGATATTTATAGGTAAACAACGTTGTTTTTGCCTTTCTCTTTGGCTTGATAAAGTGCACCATCTGCTCGTTCAAAAGCCATATGGACATTATCATCTTGTTGGATATGTGTAACGCCAATAGAAATGGTGATGGTCACTTTATTACTTTTAAATTTAAAGGGTAATTTTGCGACTTGTAAGCGCAGTCGGTTAAGTTTATCGATTAAGTTTTCTTGATTGGTACCAGAGAATACGAGTACAAACTCTTCTCCGCCATAACGTGCAATAAATGCGTCACTACCTATGTGTTTTTTTAAGGTACTTGAAATAACTTGCAAGGTTTTATCGCCAGCAGTGTGGCCGTAGGTATCATTAATACGCTTAAAGTTATCAAGGTCCATTACCACAATAGCCAAGTCGAAATTTTTATTATGAAAACGCACCATTTCTCTAGCGAAGTATTCATCAAATGCGGCGCGATTGTTGAGCTTAGTTAAGGCGTCTTGTAAGCTTCTGGCTTGTTGTTCTTGAATACGTTTTTCAAAGTTTCGGCTTTGTTTTTCTAATAATTCGACCTTTTCAGTCATTGACGATAATTGGCCGTGTAAAGCATCTTGTTGTTCACGTTCAAAGGTTGTTTTCTTTAAAAGTGTACCAGCAATAAGTTTTAACTTAGCATTAATATCAACTTTAATATCGGCTAGAGACGTGGCTTTATCTAAACCATTAGCCATATCTACAATCTGTTTTTGCAACTGTTCATTTAATAAACCATGTTGTGATTGAGATTCTTTGCAACTGTTTAGTGTTGTTTTTACTGCGAACTGTACCGTTGTTAAGGTTTCGCTTAATGTTGAAAGAAATACTTTTGCAGTATTTCTTTCATCGTTTAAATCTTCAATGATCACATCAAATACGGCCAAAAAACTGTCTAGTAAGCTGTTGTTTGATATACCTTCATTGAGCTGAGACTTAATCACAGCGATATCTTTTGCATGTTTATCTGAGACAACTAAGTCGGCAATAATTGTTTCAAAACGAGCGATGTATTTCAGCTCGGCATCGTTATTAACTTTAACCGTTTTTGTTGTTGAGTTCTGTTGTCCTAATAATCCCCCCACAGGAGCAGCGTCAATAAACTTTGCTGCTAAGGCGTCATCGTAAAAGGTTAATAACTGACTTAACAAGGGAACATATTGTATAACAGCATCTTTGGGATCTTTTGACTCCGTGATTAAACTACGTAATTTACGTCGTAAGTCAGCAGGTAAGCCATTGATTTTTTGCAAAGCTAAACCAGCGATATGGAATCTTTCGTGTAATTGGTTAAGATTTGAAATGTTTATTTGAGATTGCTGTTGTAGTAAAAGTGAAGTTGCGGCTATGTGTGCTTGAATGTCAGCAAGTGGCGCCGACTGTTTGAGTAAAAGTCGTAACTTAGCCAACTTATTATCTAACGTAATATCCATGCCCTTGCATACAAGAGAAAGCTTTTCAATAAAGGTTATTAACAGTGAAGACTGTGATTTTAGATCTTTTTCTACGTCGGCACGTGAAGTAATGGCGAGTTCGAGTTTTTTCTTCAGTAATGTTATTTCTTTGTTGGCGGCTGGGTTGTTGCTCATAAAAAACGGTCTTCCGTAAAGTACTTTATCGGCTAATGGACTTGATAAATTTGCATTGAGTATAGCTAAATATAGTTAATATAAAAATGAACACACTTTTAAATTATATGACTTAATAGTAAACCTAAGATGCTAAAAAGTCAGCATTGATAATGATTTATAATTGATTTAACTCAAATAGTGTTTATTGTCTTAGCGTTCTTCCGGTTGGTGCGTGTAAGGTAGACGTCGATCGAAATGGATTTATGTCTAAACCGCCTCGTCTGGTGTAGCGCGCAAAAACAGTCAACTCAGTCACTTGACAATATTTCATTAAATCACAATATATTCTTTCAACACATTGTTCGTGAAACTCATTATGTTGTCTAAATGATATTAAGTAAGCTAGCAAAGCGCTCGGTGAAATCTTTTGACCACTGTATTGAATATAAATACTTGCCCAATCGGGTTGATTAGTAATTAAACAGTTAGATTTTAATAAATGGCTGACTAAAGATTCATCCTTGACAATTTCCCCTGCAATATTTGCATTGTTGAGCAGCGTTGGATCAAGTTGATAGTTATCAATATCAAGTTCAACATCATCTATACATAGGGTGTTTTCAGAAAAAATCTGATGATTTATTTCCAGTGCAGGGCAATTATCAACAGGAAATAGCTTTACGCCCGCTTTGCCTTCAGCGGTATTGGATAGATCTTTAATTAAGCAATCTTCAACCTCTTGCCAAGATGAAAACCGACTCTGATTAAAGCTATTTAAATACAATTTAAATGACTTAGACTCAACTATGTTAGTGCTGGTGCAAGGAAAACGAAATTCTGCAACAGCAACAATGGGTTTACCTTTGCTATTGAGCCACGAAAGTTCATAGGCATACCAGACATCTTCGCCAATAAAGGGTAAGCTTTCGGCGTGAATAGCTAAACTGTCTCTATTTAAAGTTCGAGGTACCGCTTGTAAGAGTTCTGGGTTATATTCACTGCAATAATTAGTGGCTTTTCCAAGTGTTAATTGGCTTAATACTTTTGCGTTTTTATAATTTGTCATACAATGGCTAGTTTAGTCTATTGGCTATTTGTCGTTACATTTTAAAGGATCTTTTTAACAGATGAAATCATCACCATGCGAGTTAATGCAATCTTTATCATTATTTTCACAAAAATATTTATCACAATACCAAGAACGTTACCAGCATTTACCGCTTATAGAAAAAGACGAACAATGGCCTTCTCCATGTTTATCAGATGATTATGATGAAAATCATCAATATTGGCAACCTTGTGAAATCAGCGACCCGATTAACTTTGATAATGTTGAAAAAGCGTTAGAAATAACAATAAACGCGGATTTTAAAACCTATTTCACCAGTTTGTACAGCGACACCTTAGATGCAAGCTGTGAGGAAGGCGCTTTATCACTACTTTTTGCTTGGAGCAAAGATGACTTCCAACGTTTACAAGAGAATGTGATAGGGCATATATTAATGAAGCAGAAATTAAAGCAACCATTAACTTTATTTTTTGCCTTGACCGACGACGATAATATGATTTTAAGTGTCAACAATGACAACGGGGAGATCTGGGTCGAAAAAGTAGGTGCTAAAGCGCATAAGAAAGTGGCCGACTCACTGGTTAGCTTTATTAATATGCTCAGCCCTAGAATTCCTTAACTTATATTTTTTTTAGGCTAATGATCAGGGCTTTTAGCTCTGCTAATTCAGTTTCTATTGGCTCTAATGCCGTTGCTATTGCTTTAGTTATCATCATCTCTATTTCTGGAGAGTTCAAGGCTAGCGTTTGATTTTTTTCAACAAGCTTCTTAGTTTCACCGGTTAATGTGATCAGTTTAGGGTCATGGGTCCAATTTCTTAATATTGATATAAGGGTTGGCAGTGGAACTGGTGTTTTTAGTTTGGTTTTAAGCAAGGCTACCGTTGGCTTTTTACCTTGATTAGCTAATTGATTAGCGATGATTGTTATTTCGTCAGTTATGGTCATAAATTTATAATTACTTGTCAAAGAGGCTATGTTTTAGCGAATATCACAAAACATGTTCGCCGTGTTTACCTGGTTTTTATTTTATTTATATATATCAATGTGTTGCCGAGTTGGTTTATCCCTTGCTATTAAGTAAGTTGTAGACCAATAACGTTGTTTAAATTATATAAAATATTTACACATAAAATATTAATCAGGGAAACTTATGAAAAAATCAATTATAGCATTACTTATTGCGGCACCTTTAACTTTATCATTAACGGGATGTGTTATTGCTGTTGGTGGCGGTGATGAAGGGCATTCAATGTCAACTTCGTTTGGCGATCGTGAATATGAAAACCGTAAGAAAATTGACAAAATTCAATTAAATGCCAGCTATAGTGATGTTAAGCAAAAGCTAGGGCTTGGCGACTTCAATGAAAAATACCAAATAGACGGTAAAGAAATACAGGTGCTCTTTTATCGTACTCATCGTGTCCATAAAGATGATTTAACCACTAAGGACGAGTGCACATATTTACATTTTGTAGATGGTGTTTTATTAGAAACGGGTAATGGTGCAGATTATAGACGCAACATTTCAGGTTAATCGTTATTGTTTATAGTGTAAAGGTAACCGCTAGTGCTACCTTTACAACTAAACCCTAATGTTTTTACTATAACGGCACCTGCTATCGACGGTTTATTATTACATATTTGTCTTAAGAAAATAGCTTGAAAGCGTTGGAGTTTTGTTTGACCTTATTCGTTTTTTACTGCTATGGTGATGAAATAAAAATAATAAACGCAAGGATGACAAGGTATGTCAGAAGTAATACGTGATAAAAAAAATCTTGATATAAAAGCTGCTTATTTGTCAGGTGAAGATTTAAAACTCGCTGCCTCTTTATTGTATCAAGCTTATCATGATGATCCTGTTTTTCTAGAAATATTTTCCAATGAAAACAACGATTACGAACAAAAGTTGCGTGCAGCCATTCGAGAAGAGTTAAGTGCTTTTTGGCATGCTAAACAACCTATGGTTGGCTTATACTTGGGGGAGGCAATGGTAGGTGTTGCTTGTTTAAATAGCCCAGATGAAAGTGTTAGTTCAGAGCGATTTTGGCACTGGCGTTTAAAGATGATGCTAGGTGCTGGCTACTTTAGTACCAAACAGATGATTGAAAAAGAAAAAACAGTACTTGCTGCTGTACCAATGAAGAAATTTCATATGCTTGCCTTTATTGCGATTCATCCTTTACATCAACATCATGGCTTTGGTCATTACCTTATGGCAGCCGTCAATACAATATTAGAAGAGCACTCTGCAAGTGAAGGGGTTGCTGTTTATGCGACAACAAAGAAATATCAACAATTTTTTAAAGAAGTTGATTATGAACTGGTTAAAGAGCTCTCTATTGGTAATGTTTCGGGTTCACTGATGATTCATTACCGAAGTAAAAGTTAAACTGAATCTCTTGGTCAACTTTAGATAAATACCAAATTAATATTTGGTATTTTTTTACTTAATTTAAGGTGTTTTTTTACCTAAGTTAAAAATGTAGCGGTTGTATTTTCAAAGTGGCCAATGTTATATTTTGTTGATTAATCAAATTTTTGTGCTTTAACTATCCATTTTAGCTTACAAAAAATGTTCAAACACTAAGTATTAGCTATAGGGTTTTACTCAATATTTTTGTTAAGGATATTATTGTTAGTGAATTGCCGTTAATAGGACATGCATTGCAAAGTTAAGGAGTTTAGATGAAGTTTGAAGCAGCACAGGAAAACATGCGCTTTTCATATTTTGATGGTGGAATTGGTGTATTAGTTTCTGGTTTAATTTGGTGTGCTGCTGGTTCAGTTGCCTTAGTGCATTCGAATCAATTGAGTATGCTAGCATTATTCTTTGGCGGTATGTTTATCCATCCGTTGTCGATGCTATTGTCAAAATACTTTAAACGTCCTGGCAATCACTATCCTAAAAATCCACTTGGAAAACTGGCATTAGAAAGTACAATTATCTTATTTGTTGGTTTATTTTTGGCTTTCTATGTAGCAAAGCTGCAAGTTGAATGGTTTTATCCGATAATGCTGATGATCATTGGTGTACGTTATCTAGTGTTTAATACGCTGTATGGCTTAAAAATATATTGGCTTTTAGGAAGCGTGCTGATATTTTCTGGTATGTTATGTATATTGTTAGGTGCTAATTTTATCATTGGCGCATTTATTGGTGGAGCAACAGAAATTGTCTTCTCACTTGTGATCATTAATCAATCGAAAGGTTTGGTTTTAAACGCCACTTAGTTGCTCATTCCCGCCTCGCCATTATTTGATGATTTGTTGACCACCACTAAGCACGATCTTTTATGCTATAGGCGGCGAACTGTCGTCAAATTATGCTTCATTTACCTTATCATTTTGGAAAAACAATGGAAGAACTCAATAAACAATTAGATTTTATTATTGAATTAGATAGGCTCAAAGGAATTTATCGACAAGCGCTGGTCAAGTCTGATAAAAATAGATTTGAGAACAGTGCAGAGCACAGTTGGCATATTTCATTAACGGCTGAAATACTTCAAGAGTATGCAGTAGAGAAGGTCAATATAGCACGAGTGATGAGTATGTTACTTATTCACGATATTGTCGAGATAGATGCAGGGGATATGTTTGCTTTTTCCGATAAACAAGCACTAGCAGAGCAACAAGAAAAAGAAATTGCTGCAGCAACCCGTATCTTTGGTTTATTGCCGGATAAACAATTTCAAGCTTTTAATGCCTTATGGTTAGAGTTCGAAGAAGCTGAAACTGTTGATGCTCGATTTGCTAAAGCCATAGACAGCGTTTTACCCTTTTTACAAAATATAAAGAATGAGGGGGGCAGTTGGGTTAAGCATAAGGTTAACAAATCACAGGTACTAAAACGTAATAGTTTTCTTGAAGGACTCGCTCCTCAGTTATGGTTATATGTTTGTCAGCAAATTGATAATGCGGTAGAGCAAGGTTGGTTGTTGGACGAGTAATCGGCATAGCTAGTCAGTAAAGTATTACGCTGTTTGATTACACAAGCTATTATTTATATTGTCGATAATAATTGTTCGAGCAATTATTGCACCGTGGCATGCTTAAGGATAATTTAGTGAAAATATATGCGGATATTCAGTCAGGTAATTGTTATAAAATTAAGCTTGTCACCTCAATTTTAAAGATAGAGCATGAGTGGATTAATATTAATATACTTGCAGGTGAGAGTGGCACAGCGTCGTTTTTGAAAAAGAACCCAACAGGAAAAATTCCGTTACTTGAGCTCGATGACGGACGTTTTTTATCAGAATCTAACGCTATTTTGAATTACCTTGCCTCAGGTTCATCACTGTTACCTAAAGATAGATATGAAAATGCAAAGGTACAGCAGTGGCAATTTTTTGAACAATATAGCCATGAGCCATTTATTGCTGTTGCTAGGTTTATTGCTAAATATCTTGGTTTACCTGATAACCGTAAAGCGGAATATCAATCCAAACAAGAAGGGGGTCACAAAGCTCTAAGAATTATGGAGAAGCAATTGGAAATAACACCTTATCTTGTCGGGAGCACATTGACTACCGCTGATATTTCACTTTATGGATATACACACGTAGCAGAAGAGGGTGGTTTTAACCTGCTTGAATATCCTGCGATTCAAATGTGGATCAATAGGGTACAAGCACACCCCAACTATACTGCTATGGCGTAACATCATCGTGGGAAACCATGAAGTTGGAGATAAATGTCACGTTTGTCAATACTGCAAAGCTATGCTTTTTATTACGGTATTCGAAAATTAATTACATAAGGATTAACTATGATAGATTTTAAAAACTCTTCGGTGTTCAAATTAAAACCAATAGAAATCGAAGATGCGAGAGAAGACTTTCACAAGTTTATGATTGAGGGGGAGTCAATTTTTGCGGCCTTTAAAAGTATTAGAGACCAAGTGGTATTCACGAATAAGCGCATTATTGCCGCCAACGTTCAGGGAATTACCGGTTCAAAGGTCGACTATACTTCTTTACCTTATAGCAAAATACAGGCTTTTTCAGTTGAGTCATCGGGCACATTAGATTTAGATTGTGAAATAGAAGTCTATGTCAGTGAACTCGGTATGGCTAAATTTGAGATTAAAGGTTCTTTCGATCTTATCCAATTTAATCAGCATATTAGCCAACACGTACTTGCGTAAATTCAGTGTTATTAACAAAGTAATAATGAATTTATTGGTTAATATTTTAGCTAACTACACCCTACCTATTAATAACTATCACTAGGGCGAAATGATGAAACTGCTTTATGCTCACGAAAACCATTTTATGGTTAACAATGTTAAAAACCTTATTGAAGCACAACAAATAAGTTGCTTTATTAAAAATGAATTTGCTCAAGGAGCCGTAGGTGAAATATCAGCTTTTGATGCTTGGCCAGAAGTCTGGCTTGTTAATGAGGCTGATTTTGAACGTGCGACGACGATATTAACGTCATATCAGCAGGCAAACAAAGGCGAAGACTGGCTATGTAAAAGCTGCGCCGAAACAAATGATGCTTCCTTTGAGATATGCTGGAACTGTCAGCATGAAAATAAAGAGTCGCTTTAAAGAAGCTCTTTAAGTTTGAACATTGTTTTTATAATAATATATTAGCCAACAATTATCAGCGATTTCTTTAGGCTACTCACTTAGGATATTGAAATGACACCAGGAATCAATGTAGCTAAAAAAAATAAAATTTTACATAAAATACATGAGTATTCTCATGATGAAACCGCGGAGTCCTATGGACTCGAAGCAGCCGAAAAATTAGGTGTCATCGAACAACGAATATTCAAAACTTTAGTGGTAATGCTAGATGATAAAAGCTTAGCCGTAGGTATTATTCCGGTTTCCGCTATGCTTAGTATGAAGCTTATTGCAAAAGCTGTTGGAGCTAAAAAAGCTAATATGGCTGATAAGTCTGATGTTGAACGTTCAACGGGGTATGTTCTTGGAGGAGTAAGCCCACTTGGGCAAAAAAAAGCACTGAGAACAATTGTTGACGCCTCAGCTAACCATTACGCCTCTATCTATGTGAGTGCAGGCCGGCGAGGATTAGAAATAGAATTGAGCCCCGCCGACTTAATAAAGCTCACGAATGGAATGCTGACGAAAATATGTCAGTGATATTTTTAATAAATCATTAAAATCAATAACTTAAGGTTGTGTTGCTCAGTGTTTCACTCAGTTTTACTGGAATACCACTGATTTTCATAGGCTAAACTTCCCCATAAAGCATGGGCTAAAGCGATCTCAGCAAGTTTCGCGTTAATTGCTTTAGGTTCTAGTTTCTTTTTCTTTAAAGAATAGTCAAAATTTACTGGTGGCTTTTGTGGTTGCAGTATTGTGACATTCTCATCGGTCATATAGGCAAAGTTATCGGCATATTGCATCATTGCCCTTCCTTTGACCTGGGTATTATTTAAATCACGGCCAATCATAGGGGAATCGTTAGTTACGCCCATTAAGGACAGCAAGGTCGGAGCAAGGTCGATTTGACTTACAATTCTTTCATCAGATAAATGTTTATTGCCTGAATTAAGAATAACGCCTGGAATATGGAAATTTTTAATAGGAACAAGGTCGTTTCCTAACGCTCTAGCATCATGGTCAGCAACAATAATAAATATAGTATCTTGCCAATAGGGTTGTTTTTTTGCTTGGTCGATAAACTTACCCAGAGCATAGTCTGCATATTGGATCGCCTGATGGCGCAATAGTTCTTTTGAATCGTACAGAGCTAATTGCGCTGTTGAATATGCTAGTGGCGTTATTTTACCTGAGGGTATTTCAAAAGGATCATGATTGCTGGATGAAAAAATAAAACTTAGAAAAGGTTTATCACCTTTGTGTAATTTGCTTAATTCGATATCAGCTTGATTAAACAAGTCTTCATCACTGGCTCCCCACGAACCGACAAACTGAGGGTTTTGTATTTTGTTAAAATCAACAATATCGCTAAAGCCATTGCCTAAAAAGAAACCTTTCATATTATCAAAATGGCTTTCTCCACCATAAATAAATTGCGTGGTGTAATTATTTCTCTCAAGTAAACTTGCGATGGTGAAGAAGCCATGCTGAGATTTATCAAGCTTTACTACTGCTCGAGCTGGCGTTGGTGTGAACCCAGTAATAACCGCTTCAATGCCCCTTACAGAGCGTGTACCGGTAGCATATAAATTTTTGAACGCCCAGCCTTCAGTATTTAATTTATCAATTTCAGGCGTAAGTGGTAGCCCTCCTAATGATGAAACAAATTGCGCACCTAAACTCTCTTCTAAAATTATCACTAAATTTTTAGGTTTTCCTTGGTAAACGGGTGCCCTAGCGCTAAAAGAAGGTTGCGCATTATTATTAAAAACTTGTGTATTTAAGCCAGTTTCCTGGCGAACAAGTTTAATAACTTGTTCTGTAGCCATAGTGCCATAAAGTTTTGATGCATACTTTTCATTACCGAACTGTTTATAGGCATGAGCAACACTATAGATTGAATTTAAGGTTAATGAATTAATCAGTGGGTCGGTAGAAAAATAAACGAATGACGGGTTAATAGGGCGATGACCTACAGTACCTCTGGCGCAGAGAAAAAGCACAATAAAGAGCATGATAAATGATAGGGATGATGATGAGGGCGTTACAGCAATTATTGGCTTTTTGGTACGAGTGAGTTTACCTACCGTACGCCAAATAAACGGACTAGACACCATCATTAAGGAACATAATACAACTATGGTCAATAAGTGTCCGTTGAATAACATTTTCATGACTTCATCAGGATAAGCTAAATATTCGATGAATAACCTGTTAGGTCTAAATCCATATTCATTAATAAATGCAGGTGTGGCAAGCTCAAAAAAGAGCACTGCCATAAAAATAAAGAAAAACATTGCTCTTAACGCGCTAAGCCATGTGCTTTGAAATTTAGACAGCATTAGCAAGGGATGAACTATTCCAGGTAAAATTAATAGATAACCTAGCGTGCTTAAGTCGATTTTTAGCCCATTAAGTATCAGGGTAACCATACTGCTAAAATCGGTAAAACGTTCAATTTGCCAAATCGCAAAGCCAAGCCTAGCGACAAAAAGTGTAAAAATTAATAATAATGCAAACAGTAAAAATGGACGAACTAAAGCGGTTGTAGAGGTAAACATCGTTATTAATATCTCTAATAAAACACGATACTTACCTTAAAGTATAAAACTTAAGGAAAGCTTAACTTAAACTGAAGTTAAGCTTTTATGAGCATTACAGAAGTATTATTAGCCAAATGCTACTGGCGACAATAAGGCTGATCATCACTGCTGCAGATCCTAAGTCTTTTGCAAGCCCAGACAATGGATGAATCTCTAAACCAACCCTATCAACAACAGCTTCGATGGCGGTATTTAATATTTCTGTAAATATAACAAAGAGAATCGCCAGAACTAATATCACTTGTTCTTTGAAGCTTATATTAAAAACAAAAGACAGTGGTATGGCTATAATAAGCAGTAAAAGCTCTTGTCTAAATGCTGACTCATTGGCGTAAAGCCATTTAAATGCGCGTAGTGAATTTAAAGCCGCTAAATAGACTCTATGCAACCCTTTGGGTTTATTTATATTGTCAAACACTAGTCTTGAATCTCCATTGATTTGTCTTGGGTTATAGTGGTGCGTGCTATAGCACCTTGTGATTTACACGCCAGAAAAGGGTCATTATCAATATAATATGCTTTTGTTCGAACTGACATAATACTAAGTAAAGTGTCAAAAACATTGTCATGAGTTATAGGTGATTTTGCGGATGTTTTCAAGCAATTAAGGTCAAAGTCATTTTGCATTGGGTCGTTCCAATAGATCATGGGAACATGGGTTTGCTCCTCTGGAGCGAAGGCGTAGGGCAAACCATGTAAATAAAGTCCATTCTCACCAAGTGATTCGCCATGATCTGAAATATAAAGCAAAGAAGTTTCAATATCATTTTTCTCAGCCACTTGATTTAACTCATTAATAATTTTTGAGAGTACCAAGTCGGTATAAGCGATAGTGTTGTCATAACTGTTAATAAGTTGCTCTTGTGTACAATTTTGAATATCGCTGCGTTGACAATCAGGAGTGAAAATACGTTTGTCTTTAGGGTAGCGTTTAAAATAAGTGGGTCCGTGAGAGCCAATCATATGCAGTATGATCATGGTGTTTTTATGGGTTAGTTCATTAAGCTTACTTTTTAAGGGCGCTAAAAGTGCTTCGTCATAGCAGTACTCACCATCACACAAAGGGTTTGATTTGTTAGTGTCTATTTGTTTCGTTTTTACCCGCGTGCAAACGCCTTTACAACTGCCGTTATTATTACTTATCCATAAAACGTCAGCCCCCGCTAAGTGAATAAGATCTACAACATTTTGTTGTGCCATCGCAACACGTTTGTCATAACCCGTTTTATTTAATCTTGAAAACATGCAGGGGACAGAAACAGCCGTTGCCGTTCCACATGAACTCATATTTGAGAAAGAGACAACACCTTGTTTTTCGGTATATGGGTTAGTCCGTTTACTATAGCCATTTAGTGAAAAACTTTGAGCGCGAGCTGTTTCTCCTAATACCATTACGGTGACATGCTTTTTCTGACTGTCACGCACTATTGATGGTGTTGTATCTAAGACCTTAAATTCTAATGGTGGATAAAAATAATGATTTCGGACAAATTTGAATGACGAAACCACCATTTTATAAGGGATGATGTAGGTAATAAGGTCTTTATTATTTCTGCCAACAGCCGCGTAATTTGAATAGAAAAAGACGCCTATTAAAAAGACCGAGATAAGACTTAGGCCAATGATTTTTAGTCGACTTAACAGTTCTTTGAAAAAGGGCTTATAAATTAATTGTACCGAATAAATAATGAACGAGGGGAGCAATCCAAAAAATATAAAGAATATAATAGCGTGAAAATTTATGTAGGACCACGCTTCAGCCGTGTCGGTTTCTATAGTATTTTGCACCATACCGTAATCAAAAACGATCCCGTATGAAATGGTGCCATAAAATATTAAAGCAGAACAAATCACCGTAGCGATCAACAAAGGTTTAGTTAACCATCTAAATGAAAAAAGCCCTTGAATGATCATGGTTAACGCTAATAAAAATATTGGCAATGACACCAGAAAGAATAAATTATAGTTATCAAGCGCCGTAATAATCGTTGTGGATTTGATCAAAAAAGGTAAATTCAAGATCAGTGCTATGTAGCAACTGGTAAAGAACAATAATTGATTCGTTGTTAATTTTATATTGTTGAAATAAGAGATATATTTAATTATTAAATTCATAAAAACACCTATGGGTTAGTGTCTTCATAGTAATAATACAAACTTAAGGTTCGCTTAGGCTAAACTGAAAATAGCCTTTAAGATAAAAATCAATTTACCTTGGACGTGATTTACGCTAAAAAGAGAACGTTTTCCATGTGATTTTTCTGCATCACCACCACAAGGTACTATTTGGATGTTTCTCTACTCTCATTTTTTACGCTCAACTTATATTCGAACTTATATATTGTCCTGTTTAGTTATGGTCAGTTGTTATGCACAAAGTACAGAGAAACCCACTGTAGCGAATAATGCCACTTTGGCAGAATATACAGCGCATTATACCGTTTATCGAAAAGGTGATAAATATGGAACAGCAGAGCGGATGTTATCAAAAACTGCTGATAATCAGTATAAATTGACATTTAAAACGGAGGCTTCAAAATATTTTTATGTTATTAATACCGAAGAATCTAGTGAGTTTTCATATGATGCTCAACAGATAAAACCAATAAAATATACCAGCAAAGATGAGCGAACATTTAAGAAGACAAAGAATCAAACGATTGAATTTGATTATGCTAACCAACTTGTTTTAGGGAGCGATACCGCTGAACAATGGTCGCTTGCTTTAAAAGCTAATATACTCGACCCGTTATTAGTTATCGAGAAATTGAGCCATGACTTACAAAAAAAAGAACAGCATTTAGAATATTTTGTTTATGATGATAATTCAGTTAAAAGTTATATATTTGAATATTCAGGTAGAGAAAAAATTAAGACACCAATGGGGCTGGTTGATACGTTAAAGGTTTCTCGAGTAAAAACCAATAGCTCAAGAAAAACCCATTTTTGGTTAAGTGTCGAGCATAACTTTATTCCTTTTAGAGTAGAGCAAGAAAAAGAAGGTAAAGAAGTTGCAACACTCGAATTAAAAAAATTGATAATACCTGCCGTAAACTAGAAGAATCTTAAATAGGTGATTCTTCTAGTTTACCTATTAGGTTAAAGCGTGACTAGATTAAAATTCAAGCCTCAGTTTAGTCAAAAGGCGAAGAGCGTTTTTTTTTAAGCTGTCTTTTATAAAGATTAAGATTAGTATTTTTAAATTGAGTCATGTCATCTGGCATTCGCCACTAAATCGATAGTTTAGATAAAAGGTGGCCAGTGTTAAAAAACATATTTGTAACGAAACTGAACGACATTGGCATTTATTTCAATAATAGGTACTTCTTTAGGCATTACTTTTTTGAATAATAACATCGGTTATGCCACCCAATTATATTAGAACTTTCGATTTCTACCATTGACTACTGCGACCTAATACATTGACCAGCTAATGTTATTTAGGTTAACCACCAACTTTCAGAAATAAATCATCATCATTTCTGAAAAAGAGTCGTTAATACTCATTTTTATAATAGTAACTGTTCCGATTAAGCGACGTTAGCATCAATATATTATTAGGCCACTGAGCATAATCATAAGTCATAGATGCGGATTTATCCTAACTGGCAACTAAGCCAACATTGAAGTCATTAGGGTTTTAAATTTGAAAGGCAACCTCTGACAAAGTAGATACTTCAGCAGTATACAAACCATGTAATGCCTTTCAATAACCAGTACGGTATTAACCTGCAATGCCTTGTTGAGTCAGTGCGTTAAGATCAATTAATGCTTGTTCTGCATCCTTAACGGCAATAAAAACATGATCATGATAGTAAGCAGCAACCACATTTGCACTAATATTGGATTGCGTCAATTTAGTAGAAACCGCAGCGGTTAACCCAACTGCATCAAGGCTTGAATGTACATTCAATGTAATACATTTAAAAACACCAGAGTAAGAAATGCCAAATTCATCGGCTTTTTCTTTCGTCAATATAACGGTTAGTCCTTCCTTTTCTTGAAAAGTACTTAAAGGGTTTAGCAACAAAACTTGTTGATAATCGTATGTCTCAAGAGTGCCAAACACATATTCATTTTCGACTAAAACAGGCGTCATTGACGCGATTAATTTTGTTAAGTTTTTTTCACCAGACATATATATTTCCTAAGTTTAATTTTTGTATTAATTAGATATTTTTAGACCAACCACACCAACAAAGATCAAACAAAAGAAAAACAATTGTTGAATTGAAAGTGGTTGATCAAAAAAGTAATGGTTTATGATTGAAATTGATGACGCACCTATAGCTAACCAAACGAGGTATGCTTGGCTAACAGGAATGTCTTTTAATGCTATTGAGAACAACACTAAGCTAAGCGTCATTGAAAGAACAGCGAATATTACATATGGGATATTTGTAAAAGATTCTGATTTTTGAATACCAACTAACCAGCCAGCTTCTAAAATTCCTGCGAGAAATAAGATGAACCAATACATAGAGACACTCTATTAAATTTAGGGGTCGTCCCCTGAAAAAATAGAGCGGTGAGGTCGTCCCCACATCGATACTGATTTAACGCACTGGCACATTAACAAATAAAATTGATAAAGGGAAATAGCTATTATATCTACTTATGATCGTTATGGGGGCATCGTTAAAGTTAAAAGTTTTATATCATCAATGTTTGACAAAATATTAACGGCAGCTTAGTTGCCTGGTAACTGCCTTGACGTTTACGAATTATCGTAGCTTTATCGCAAATATTTAATTTTAAAGCGGTAAACATAAATGCAATTGAGTGGTACTGATGGTCGTTATTTTTCATAACGCCACAAGCTTAGTCATAGGCTAGATAAAATAATACCGTAGATCATATTATAATAGTAAAAGTAATACGTTGGTCAGGTGCTATTGCTACGTCTAAAATAGCCCCTATTCTCTCACAGTAAGATTTAACAATTGCTAAACCTAGCCCGTACCTTTCTTCGGATGTTCTTGATGAATCTTTTTGCCACAAAGGTTCAAAAAACATCGTTAAGTCTTGTTCTGAATATTCAAAACTGCTGACGTTTGAAATATCCAGCCGTATTTTATTGGTATTTTTTTCTGGCCTTACGGCAATAATCACCGGAGTTGTTTCTGGGCTATAGTAGATCGCATTATTAATCAGATTAGTTAGCACAGTAGTGAAAGCAAATTCATTGGTCTGAATATAACCACATTGCTTACTAAAGCTAAGGGTAATATTTCTGCACTGCTTATTTTCAGAGACCATGATTGTCTTGAGTAACAGCTCAACATTTACTTGTTGTTTCTCTAATTCAGCTTGATAAGTACTTTTTTGCAATAAAAGTATCCCATTGACGATATTTCTTAATCGCTGTGTGATCGCAAGTACATCCGTCTTAAAGCTTGCGGCTAACTGCTCTTCATGAGGGAATTTTATTGCAACTTCACTTAAATTAAGTAACTCGGTGATTGGCGTTTTTAACTCATGTGCAATATCAGAGGTAATTCTTTTTTCTCTGGAATAAAGAATTTTATTCTCGCTGATAAAATGGTTAATTCCGTTTGCTATTGCGATAAGTTCTTCGGGGAGTTGGCTAGTTGATATGGTGCTAATTTCAGAATTTAAATTAATCTGTTTCAGTTTGATATTTAACTCATCGAGCGGTTTTAACCCTCGCTCAACAACATTAAAAACGATAATCCTTACCGCGATAACCGCGAAAATCGAGGTCAATATAAAAATAATATCAACAAACCAAAGAATTTGATTTAAGCCCTCGTTACTCGTTGCATAGGCCAACTCCATTGGCTTTTGAGTTTTTGCAAAGAACGCTTTTGTTATTCCGTATTCTTCTCTCACATCACTGTCGATTTGAGGGATGAATTTTGTGAAATACATCCGGCCAGAACGCCCATCGGGTAGCGTTATATTTGTTATTGATGATTTGTGTAGTGTAACGTCTAACTTGGGTAAGTCGTTATTTTCAAAAAGCTTAAGTGTTTCAGAGCGCTCAAATACCTTGTCATCTCGCCATAATTGAAAATATTCAGGATCGTTAGCCCCTGAAAACTCAGGCATAAACTCATCAGCAAAATCAAAATCTACTTTGTCAGGATGCTCGCTTACTAAGGTTTCTAATAAACCGGCTTTATTAATCATCGCGCGGTCAAACTGACTGCTGATCCAACTATCAACACTAATATCAGTAATTAAAAAGAGCGAGACTAACAATATCGATATTGATATTGATATATATCGACTTAACTTTTTCTTAATAGAAGTCATTAATTTTTCTCAACAAAATAGCCGAAACCACGCTTGGTTTTTATGGGTAAATCATGACCTATATCTCTTACTTTTTTTCGGGTAGTTGATAGATGGGCTTCAATGGAATTTTTTGCTACTGCATTGTACTGGCCGGCTAGATAGTCACTTAGTTTTTCAGGAGAGACGACTTTACCTTGATTGGTAAATAAACATTCAACAAGCTTATATTCATTAGGTGTTAAATGGGCATCGATGCTATTGCATAGCAATTGTTTTAAATGGATGTCTAATGAAAAAACGCCAATATTAATTTTGCTGTCATTTATATTTAAGCTGCCTCTGCGCATTAAGCAAAGCAGACGAACATGGAGTTCATCGAATGAAAACGGTTTTGTTAAATAGTCATCAGCGCCATTTAGTAAGCCTGATATTTTATCCTCAGTCAGATCTCTTGCTGATAGTATCAGTACCCTTAGGTCTTTATTGGCTTTTCTTATAGCTTTTAATATTGCAGTGCCATCAACAGATGGCAGCATCAAATCAAGTATTAGTAGCGAGTAATCACCAGCTAAAGCCATACTCAGGCCTTCAGAGCCATCGCCAGTATCATCTACCGTGAAACCTAAGTTTGACAGCCCTATTTTTAGACTTCTTCTTAATGAAGTTGAATCTTCAATAATTAATATTTTCAAGGTAAGCCTATAATAAACAGTTTCTCTTTTTAGAAGATAGCAGAGTTAACTTAAGATTTGCTGAGTTTTTACTTAGATTATGCTGTTAGATATAACCAGTAGATAGCCTAAATAAGCGCTATCTAAAGTGTCATTTAAGAGAAATTACATGTGAAAAAGTAACTTGAAAATCATAGAAATAAAAAATTACATTTACTGACTTGAAAAAATAAACTTGTCACTCAATATATATTTAATAGTAATTTATTTTGAGAACCGCTTGAGTAAATTTATCTTCGCCATACTTTTATTTGTTATAACCAGCTCCCATGGAGAGTTAGGATATAGTATTGGCGATGAAATAAACTCGAACATTGCTCAACAATTCACTCTTGAAGTCTTCACTGATATCGCATGTGATGCAGAACCTGATGTATTGCTTATCAGCAATAAAACAAATAATCGCATCAACCAAGTTACCTATCTATTTAAAATCTCAACAAACAAAAACATCATATTATTGAATGACAAATTTCAATACCTGCACCCAAGAGCTCCTCCCTTAAAAATCGTATAAATTTCATTGCTTTTAATTAGACCATTTAAATATTGATTTTTGACCTAATCTCGACAATTTTTTGTGGAGATTTATTTAAGATGCTATCAACGATATTTTGTTATTAAACGTAGGACGCAAAATTAAAATCCTACGTTAATAAAATCGTAAAAACCTTAGTATACATACACATTTAATTCATTGTGTTCACGTTACTTTTGAGCTTGATAGTTGTCGAAAAGGTCATGCTAAGTTCGGCTGTCATATGTCATTTACTAGGCAGAAAAAACATCAATATAAAAGTGATTTGTAATTATACAAAAGATGCTTTTAATCAAGCGTTTAATTAACTGAGTAACACGATTAAAACCTTGATTAAGCAGCAGGAAAATATCATTTATTTAGTATGTGTTTTTCTGTTATAGACAAGATGATTCTTAATAAAGTGAGTAGTAATTATGACCAGTTTACAGTTATTTGATTTAGATTTAATAGATAAGATTATATCACCAGAAGATTTTCACAATATATCTTTAACATCGCCAGCTACAGATATCTTTACTGATTTTAAAGAACATAAGGCGTTAGTGATTGAAGGGGATACTAACGCTGCTGATACTTTAAAGTTGATGCTCAAAGCACATGTAAAAATGAAAATAGTTGTGTCAACAAACAATGATTTTTTAGGTATAGTGAGTACCAATGAGTTGTCAGAGCAAAGTATCGTAGCAGAAGTTGCGAAGGGCATTGCTAGAGATGAAATACTAGTAAAAGATATGATGATACCAAGGTCTATGCTACACGCACTTGATTACAAAGATATTGAAAATGCTAAGGTTAATGATGTTGTTTCAACATTAAAAAATTATGGATTACGCCATTGTTTAGTTGTTGATAGGAGTAATCACCATATAAGAGGTGTTATATCTTCGAGTGATATTGCGCGGAAATTACATTTACATATTGATATTATTACTAAAACCTCATTTAAAGATATCTTTGAGGTAATTCATGGGTAGATATTAATGACCATAAAGATAAATAATATCTTTATGGTCTCGTTATTTAACAGGTTTATTAACAGTCGTAAGCTATAGGTTGTTTGAATAAGTAAAAAAATGGATACAAGTGAGTATCCATTTTTATTTGGTGGTAAGGTAAGTTTTGTTTTTGAAGGGTGTTTTTATTGTTTTAGTGTTTTTTTTATACCTTATAAAAAAGGGCATAAGCTTAGATCTTTGACTAGTTATTTTTACTTTTCTAGTAGATACATACGATTTTTTATATATTATAATTATGATGTTTTGTAGAGGAAATAGCTTTTTAGGGGATAGTCTCAAATGTATGTTTATCATAAAAATTCTCGCTGTTTAATCGCGTGCCTTCTCTGGGCTTTATCAATATTCTCATTACCCGCTCAGGCTGTCACTGAACAAATTAGAATAAGTTCGACTAATGATGACGTAGAAGAACGTATCACGGATGGCGACATGTACCGGGATAGTACAGATCTTGAATTTGGTTTTGATGAGTTTGTTGGCGGTTTACAAATTGTTGGTATGCGCTTTCAAAATGTCAATATTCCTCAAGGTGCAACCATAAATTCAGCTTATATTTTTTTCGAAACTGATGAGCGTGACAGTGGTGCTACTACTCTAGTTATATTTGGCGAAGATGCTGACAGCGCTAATCAATTTTCCAGTGTTGCTAATAATATTAGCAACAACCGAGCTAAAACCTCAGCAGCGGTAAATTGGACACCATCAGCTTGGAATACTATTAGTGCCCTTCATCAAACGCCTGATCTTAGCCGTATCATTCAAGAGATTGTTGATAGAGCCGGTTGGTTGGCTAACAATAATCTAGTACTGATTGTTGAACCTGGTTCGGGGTGCATATTACCGACTTGCCAACGTACTGCAGAATCATATGATGGGGAACGTAATAACGGCCCGTTATTAGTTGTTGATTACACACCAAAACCGATTAAATTATCTGTATATACCGAGGACGTGATCGGTGAGTATGGTGTTTCTAGTTATGGCGGTTCAAGTCAAGACAGAACCGGAGCGGTAGAGATAAGAGATGCTGGTTTAGGGCTTTACATGGATGGTAATCGTTGGCAAAAGATTGATTTTCCTTATACGGTTACCGTAGATACGGTTATAGAATTTGATTTTCAAAGTACTGTTGAGGGTGAGATACACGGTTTAGGTTTTGATAACGATTTAGGCATCAGCTCAGATAAAAGTTTTAGGGTACATGGCACACAAAACTGGGGGATTTCTAATTTTGCTACTTATACCGGTAACGGTACAACCCATTTTACTATTCCTGTAGGCGAATTTTATACCGGTAATTTTCAATATTTATTTTTTATAAATGACGATGATAGAAGACAAAGAGCTGATAGCTTTTTCAGTAATATCGTTGTTTATGAAAAAACAAACCTGTTAGTTGAGTATCACTTTGATGAATTAAGCTGGGGCGGAAACAGTGGTGAAGTACTTGATAATTTAAGTAACGGCCTTAATGGTACTGCCATTGGTAATAGCACGACCATTAATGATGGACAGGTATGTAGAGCGGGTACTTTTGACGGTAGTGGCGATTACGTCGAGGTACCGGGTATCGATGAATACCTTAGTACGACAGCAAGTCTTTCCTTTTGGATAAATACTCTTCAAGTTGGTAATAATACTGCTTGGAATGCCCCTGGTATTGCCGGTGTTGAGCAAAACGGTGGTGGCAATGATATTTTTTGGGGCTATATAGATGCCTCTGGGCATATACGAATACAAAAAGGTAATGGACGTTCCGCCGTTTCAAACCAACCTATTAATAACGGCAGTTGGCACCATGTTGTATTAACTTGGGACAGCTCAACCGGAGTAGTGCAAGTATTTGTAGATGGAAAGTTAGACAATTCTGTAACCTCTGAAATTGGAGATGTGAGTACAGCCTTCTCTAGTATTGGTCTCATTAAAAACAATGGAGTAAATTTTAACGGTCAACTCGACGAATTGCTGGTTTTTGGTTCAGTGCTATCTTTAAATGATGTGCGTACTATTTATAACAACCAACTTACCGGCGAAAAAAATTATAACGGTAGTCCGCGTACTTGTCCTGAACCCGTTGTTCATCACTACGAAATCGTACATGATGGCCAAGGGTTAACTTGTGCAGAAGAGTCTGTGACCGTTAAAGCCTGTATTGATGAAAGCTGCTCAAGTTTAAGTGCCGTATCAGTGTCATTAGATTTCCTTGCTGATGGCAATATCATCAGTTCACCTACTTTTAACGGTAGTGCTCGCATTGATTTTAGTTATACCAGCGTTGAAACCTTAACCTTCTCAATAGCAAACGCTTCAGTTACCTCTTCTAATCCCTTTGTGTGTGATGATGGCGTTGGCTCTTCTTGTGATATGGCGTTTAGTAATGTTGGTTTTAGGTTCCTCTACGGTGACGATAATCGATTGACATTAACGAATCAAATATCAGGTTCGGTATTTGACGATACATTAAAGTTGCAGGCTGTAAAAGATACTCTTGGAGTGTGTACGGGGTTATTTAATGATGATGTTAGCGTAGCTTTATCGCAAGAAAATATCGATCCTGTTGGGACGAGCGGTCTTAGCTTTACCACTAACAATAGGATTATTGCCAAACATCCAAACACTTCACCTACCACGTTACAGTTTACGGGTGATAGTATTGCCGTCATACCCATGCCAATTTATCATGATGCAGGTCAAATTCGTTTGCATGCTAGTTATACCTTAGGTGAATCAACAGTATTGGGAACGAGTAATACCTTTTGGGTAAGTCCAGCTAAATTAATTGTTAGTGCTAAAGCGGGCACAACTGATATAAATGGCGCAACGTCAACGGCAACTAAAGTACACCCAGCAGGTGCAAATTTTGAGTTAAGTGTAAAAGCATTCAATAGTCTTGATGTTATTACGCCAAACTACTCGCCAGGGCAAATACAAATTAAGTTAAGTAGGACAGGTCCAACAGTAGGTGTAAGTGCAGATGGTAATTTTAATTATGCAACAACAGGTCTATTAAAGGCTTATCTAAAACCTGAATTTGAAAATGTAACGCTTAGTGATTTTTCTTCAGGTGTATCTACTTATAGTGAAGCACAATATTCAGAAGTAGGCTTGCTTAACTTAGCGGTAAAAGACAGTAATTATGGCAATGCTAATATTACTGTTTTAGCTGATGCAATTGATATCGGTCGCTTTATCCCCGATCACTTTATTCAAACAATAGCAGAAGATGGTTATTTTTTGGCGACATGTAACTCAGGAACAACATTTGCCTACAGCGGCCAAAAAGACGAAGCGACTAACACTATTGGTGCAATAACATACTTAACTAATCCAACACTGGCTATTACGGCTTACAATCAACAGGGCCAAATTACCCAGAACTATACCGACAGTTATATGAAGCTCAGCAATACGGGGGTTAGTATCACTGAGCCGACTTTAGACCAAGTGGCGATAGGCGCTGATAGCACTAAACTATTGTTAACGGCTAATATGAATACGGGTATTTTGAGTCAAAATGATTTAACAACATTAATACCCGAAGATAATCCGCTCCCTAAAGGGGTATTGCACTATCAACTATCAAATAGTGATAACTTTTTTTATGACCGCTCTGCCAACGCTCTGGTGGCACCCTTTACCGCTGATATTGATTTTTCAATAGCTTCAATTACCGATTCTGACAATGTTAACGTAATAACGACGGCTGATGCGTCACCGGTGGGAGTCGAAATTCGCTTTGGAAGATTATCATTAGTCAATAGCTTTGGGCCTGAAACTGCCAATCTTAACCAACTGATCAATAGTGAACATTTTGATGGTACAACTTTTATTACTACCACTGATAATAATTGTGTTACTTATAACGCAGATAAAATTTCCCTGAGCAATATTAGTTTAGACCCCGCACTTACTCGTGCAGAAGGACAGGGTGTGTTTATGACGGGTAAAGCTCGGGATATTAAATTGACAGCGCCGGGATCAGGTAAACAAGGGGAAATAGGCGTCTTGTACGATAGCTATGACTGGTTGAAATATGATTGGGACAATGATGGTGAGTATGATGATAATCCTACTGCTGTTGCCACCTTTGGAGTCTTTAGAGGAAATGATCGAGTCATCTCGTGGCGAGAAGTTATTAACTAATCATAGGTGGGCATAGTTAACAAAATAGCTTTGTGCCTTTATTATTTAAAGGATGAAATATAAACCCCATGTTCTAACAACCGCTCTCTAAATCATTAAAGTTTGGGTAGCAAATGTTTATTGCTAGACATCACGATTAAAAATAACCTTTTTAATCGTCTCATTAATATTTTTGGCATACGCTAATTAGTCATATTAAAAATGCTTTTTAAACGACTTTAATACCGCATATACTCCGCGCTGATCCTGTTCGAGGGTCGGCGAGTGACTCGTATCCTCAAACTCTATATATTGAGATTCAACTCCAGGGGATTGACCTTCTCTAAACGTAATTCCCCCTTAAACAATCGCTACATCCTTGTCTGCGTTACCCTGTATGATTAAGGAGGGAGGATCTGCACAATTATGGATCTTCATGAATAATTAGAACTCTCGTTCAGGATTTTCTTGGCTGTAGCTAGATTGAGTTAAATCGATTGAAAAATTTTCGTCAAAAATCGTGAGAAAACTATAAAAAACGTCACAAAAAATAAGGAAATTTAAAAACCTCCTAAGCTATGTACTGAATGGTCACTTATCAGCCAATTGCGGACATTAAGCCTTAGCAAATTCAGGAGTATATTTAGGGTAATATTAACCAAAATTTTCTGCTCACTTGTGGGGCTGGTTTAAGCTCAAAGGACTCTGTGGCGTATCGTCGCTGGACACAAAACCTTTCCACACTGCGGTCTTGATTAATGGAGATATTTAACTCATATGCTGAACGCTTTAAAGCGTATAGCTGATGTTAGTATTAATATTAAACAACTACATTCGTAGATTTACACGCCTTTATGAGCCGCACAAAAACTGGACCTGCGTTTGTCTCATTCCACCATCCTTGGCGATCAAAAAAGCACCTACCTAATTGGAAGATGCTTCTTGGTGATTCTTTTATAAATTACGTGACAACGCTGGCTTACATGGCTTGGCTAATATAAACCAAAGCATTGGGTCGTCGATAATTAATTTTGATATTGAATCAGTAAATTTAAGATTACTTCTTGAACCGACGTGATACTAAACCCATCATTCCTAATGCAAAAATAGCAAGTGTTGACGGCTCGGGTACATTGGTCTGGGTGGTTGTGGCAAATGTCTCGTATTGGTACTCTAAACGTACACTGCTAAAACCGCCGCCTATACAATGGTAATCATCCTCACAGTACGCGTCCCCTCCGCTCAACCCCCTAAACATTGCGTCAGCCCCGCTTCCGAAAATTCTCACATAAATCCATTGAATCCCGACAACGCCTGTGGCCGGCGCGATGTCCATTACATCGCTTATAGTGAATTCATACATCACCACCGACCCGCCGCTTTCCACAATATCAAACGTTGCAACATCGTACGTCTTAACCCCCAAGGCTTCATAAGTCATAAAGTCATCAATACTGACTTCGACGGCCGCGTTCCACTCGTCGGCAGCTATATCGCAACAATCATTCACTATACGTAGCCACATGCTAAGACTATAATGTAATTTAACATTCCTTAACGTGCCTAACGTATCATCAAATTCGTCAAAACTTATAACACTCCCAATATTATGCTTAACGGCGTCTATTGTAATCAAACCAGCGTTTGCGCCACCCGTAATAAACATGGTTATGGCGTAAAACACGGCTAGTATCTGGTTTCGGAACTTAAATTTCATTTGGTGTTTCCATATCACGTTAATTGAAATGCCCATAGAAGGACAATTTATTCCTAAGGTGAGGACTTCATATCAGCAAAAACTCAACACGGGAAGTGTCTAGAATTAGGAAACAGGAAGAGACTACTGTCTATTATGCTTATTCAGCACGAATTACGCCATCATTAAATTATCTATAAAATACAATGTGTTGGTTTGTTCTATATTTATTAAACATAAGAAAATGTAAAGAAACCTGACACTTTTATTTGGATGGAAATATCGAAAAAAAAGAACTTAAGGAGCAATTTACAATTTCAATAGTATCAAATCAAAGCCAGTTAACTATCTTGGATGATCACTGGCCGCTAAAATACTAAAAACAGTACGCAATGCATGACTGGTAAGTGCGATCCACAAGTCAGTCACGACTTATTTATTCATATAACTGCATCTCGCTGAAATTGAAATTTGATAACAACCGCTGACCATCTGCTTAACTGCTATCAGTTGACCTAAAGATTAGCCACTAGGCCATGTCAACAAGGCGCACTTTGAAGTCATGCCATGAAACTTCGTGACTGACGGCAATGGTGGCTTAGATGCCAGTCAGGGATCTTAAGAATCGGGAGCATTATAAACATCGAACGTAAGTTTTTTTAACTCAAATAATTCTAGCTCTAATTTTTTATCTTTTTGACGTCCCAGTCGTAGCATGAGCTGAATATTCTTTTTTTGATCTTTATAAGCCGCTAACTTCAATTTAGGTTTTAAAAACTTAACTAGTATCGCATTTCTAGCTGTAGCAGAAGTATAACTATCATTTGACTGAACTGTGAAGTAAAGATGTAATAAAGCCTCAAAGCAAAGATTTAGTAGATTTTCGTGGTACATGGATAGCCATTAAATATTGTAGTTTCTATATGATAATTTTTTTTGATCATTTTTGCCACAGAGGAGTCTTTAGTAACGATAAATTTTGAAAGCATTTTTGGTCACTGTTGTCGGTTCTCTTGTCGTTAGTGAAGCCAATGCTAACTTCCGCTATCGTATCTTTGCTGACCTTATTGGATCGTTGACGGGTTACAAAATTTTCTCCGGTGTAAATTAAATGTTAAATTTCCTCATCGTGTGAGTCATTTCTTATTATTTGTGACGAACCACGCAATTTATTGCAGACTATTGCATTTTTGATTAAATATTTGTAAGACATATCTTACGTTAATGTAAGATATTGAGTAAGTAGATGTAAAAAAAAAGACGTGTTATATACTTTAGTTGTTGATTATGTTGGTTTTTGTATATTTACATGCTTGTTACATTTTTATATCGTTAAATATAAAATATTATTATGGGTACGAATAAATCTTAATTAACGTAATATTAACCACATCAGGAAGATGCAGGTCAGGAAGACCGATAGAGTAGAGTACTCTTAAAAGGACGCTTGAAGGAATAGGCCCGATGACAGGAGTCATCGAAGGAATTAAACGGATTTAGGTTAAAGGAATAACGGCTAGAGGAACAAGCCAGATGACAGGAGTCATCGAATGAACTAAATGGATTTAGGTTAAAGGAATAACGGCTGACGGAATAAGCCCAAGGATGAAATATCACTATTGATGTGACTCAGGACGAGTTGCAATCACGGAAGATGAATGGAAAGCAAAGGATTATTAGGAAACACTACGGACAGTTCTTTATGGATGAAGCGGGACACATATAATATGCAGGATGCATATAAGCTAGTTCAGGAAATACGGCTCTTAGAGCCGTATTTTTTTGCTTAAAATATAGTAATTTAATTCTCAAGGAATGTTGAATAATATGGGTGCTTACCTAAAATGGCTTGGCTACCCTTAAGAGAAAAGGTATAACCACATAAAGTAAAGCTGCTTCTAATGGCAATATTCTTGATTATCACTTTAGTATCTAGTGGTGAAAACCGCGCTAAATAGTCACCATTATTTTCTTGATTAACGTCCAATGTTCTAATCACTTCACCACTATCATAAGAGATAACCTGACAGCTTTTATCACCTTGTGCGGTCATTTGTTGCCATAAAAAACCACTAATAGATTTGTCACCCTGCCATTTTATAGTAATACCATCAAAAGATGATGCCAATAAAGAAAAGTTATCAGGCAGTGTAACTTCGTGCCTCAGGGATAATTTTGATTGCTCTATGGCTGTTGTTTCATTAGTGTTTGCTGCTATAACGTCATCATCAACTGAGGTAATACTCGATGGCAGAATTATTGCCATTATGATGATTAATATTAGTACTGTTAACACTAATACCTTCTGTTTATTGTTAAGTAGCTTCAGCCTGATCGCTTCACCAATATCATTAGCAGGGGAAACAGGCGAGTCTTTAGCTTTGTTATCATGTTGAGCCAACGTATCAGGGGTATCTTGATAGGAGCTTGCCAATGAATCTTTTACTTCGTGCTGATTAAATGTCGGTTCTATACGTTTTTGAGGTTGAGAACTTCCTTTTTTTATATAGCCCGTTAAATCGACATCACCAGCGTAACCAAGAATATGATTAATTTTTTGGCTTTTGTAGGTCATTAAGAATGTAGAAATAGCTAAAGGGAGTAAAAGTAACCAGTAGCTTATGGTGTTATCACTGATGACGATAATTAACCCAGCAAGTAAAAAGCTGGCTGTAGGTGGCAGCAACCAGCTTATCTTGAGGTTGGCATCATTTAGACGACGTTTTGTTGAAAGAGTAAAAATACCTGCAAAAATAGACAATGCCATAAAAGATAATAAGTTGTTAAAAGAAAAAATGGCGCTAGTAAGGGTAAACAACAAGTAACAACTTATATGAATAGCGATGAATCGACGACGATTATCTGAACCGGTTAAACAAAATAGTGACTTCAACAAAAGCACATAAACTCCTAAAAATATTGTTTGATCTGAAAACTTTGGCAAGAGTAACCAATTTTCTTTTAACTTTCAGTGATATTTTCATATTCCATCACTTATCATCTTGATACCTTCCGACAAAGTCACACCTCTGGTGTAAGCCATTTCGCACAATGACGTCAGTGATCATACAATAATTTGTAAGTGTAAAAAGAAACACTTTGTAACTATATGTTTAATAGTAATAAATTTTAATTGTTCGATAAAAAGACAAAATAACGTTAATTTTATTTCGTTTACCTTGCTAGCGACAAAACACATGAATGCTAATATTTATCTTGTCAGGACGACACAAGTTATGGATAACACTACAAATAAGTTTAAGGGATAAATACTATTTGTTGAACACGTATAGGAAGTACGAAATGGAAAGTGGTATAAGTTAATATTCAGTTGATAAAGGATTTACCCGCAAGGACACTAACATTTCCAACGGAATGGAAGGTAAATGGATTTACATGAATGGATGCAACAACAAGTGCTGAAGTTAACTTAATTTACTACGCTTATAATGAATGAAAATTTATGGATGAAACTAGCTGAGAAGGGATACTTAACACAGAGATAATACCTCTGCTTATACGGAGTCATTTAAAGGAATTAAATGAACAGTTAGTACTGAAATGGATGTTAATTAAGGATAGTAATAAAGTTTGAGTAAAGTGATATTACCCAAAAATAATTTCCGTATGATTTAGGAAATTTAAAAATTAGCAAATGGATTTGCAGCATTATAATTAGCAACGAAAAAAGCGACTTTTATGTCGCTTTTTCTTTGTCTAGAAAAAGATTATTTACACACCTAATTTATCTTAATACTTGTCGAAATTATATTGTTGTTCAGTAAAGAAAAAACCTGCTAAAAGCAGGTTTTATTAAGCGAAATTCATACTACAACTTAGCTATTAGATGTTCGGTATGAATCACAAGCTTCTTCATCTTCACACTCACCATATAAATATAAACTATGGTTTGTTAGCTTTATTTTATGTGATTTAGCAATATCTTCTTGGCGTTGTTCAATGACGTTATCTTCAAACTCAACTACTTTGCCACATTTTAAGCAAACAAGATGGTCGTGATGCTTTTTATGACTTAATTCGAAAACTGATTTACCGCCTTCAAAATGATGACGACTAACAATGCCCGCATCGTCAAATTGATTAAGTACACGGTAAACGGTAGCCAAGCCAATCTCTTCATTCTGCACTAATAATATTTTGTAAACATCTTCCGCACTAATATGCTGATTATTCGGATTTTGCAAAATAGTGAGAATTTTGATTCGCGGCAGGGTGATTTTTAATCCAGCTCTTTTTAGCTCTTCATTTTGGTCTGCCATTAACTTTAATTCTCTAATTCGGTAATTTAAACAAAATTATAGGGGGTTCTTCTGCTTGAGGGAAGCCTTAGTTGAAATGAATAGTAAATTCATTGGCTTTGATTTTCGAAATTTGTATAAACACCAATAGCTTTACTGGTACGATGAGTTGTATGAGCGAGTGATTATAGGATCAAAGGAGATTTAGATGTTAAGAAAAGCGTGGTTATTAAAATTACTGCTAAATATTTGGCCGCCATTTTTATTTACGGGTATCAAAGTTACAGAGCTATCTAGTGATTTTAGACAAGCCAAGGTGCGTTTAAAAATGCGAGCATGGAATAAAAATGCTTTAGGCACACATTTTGGAGGTTCACTATTCTCGATGACCGACCCTTTTTATGTGTTAATGATTTTAGCGCGTTTAGATAATCAATATTATGTCTGGGATAAATCAGCTGACATTGACTTTATCAGACCAGGGAAAGGCGAAGTAACAGCTGATTTTTACGTCAGTGATGATTTTATTAATGAGATTATTGAAAAAACCCGTCATGGTGAAAAATATCAACCCACGGTCAATGTTTATGTCAAAAATATTGATGGTGAGCTAGTGGCTAAACTAAATAGGCGTTTATATATACGTCAGAAGAATAAACCGACTTTATTGACCTAATTAGGTAAAAGTAAGACAAAAAAAAGCCTGTCGATACAGGCTTATTATTAGTGGCTTATAAGAAATAAATTAGTCTGCAAGTTCTGCTAAACACATTTCTTCAAATATTTGAGTAACCCACTTGTCAATTCTCGCTTCAGTTAATTCTGGCTGACGGTCTTCATCAATACATAAACCAATAAACGTTTTTTCATCAACTAAGGCTTTAGATGCTTCAAATTCATAACCTTCAGTTGACCAGTTACCAACAATAATTGCGCCTCTCGACTCGGCAATATCTTTTAAAGGTTCCATTGCGTCACAGAAGTATTCAGAATAATCCTCTTGATCACCTAAACCAAAAATAGCGACTAACTTATCGGTAAAGTCTACTTCTTCAAGCTCAGGTAAGAAGTCGTCCCAATCACATTGATTTTCGCCATAATACCAAGTTGGAATACCTAAAATGATTAAATCAAATTCAGCTATTTCTTCTTTTGTACTTTTTGCGATGTCTTTTACTTCAACTAATTTTTTGCCTAACTTTTTTTGAATAGTTTTGCTGACAGCTTCAGTATTGCCTGTATCACTACCGAAAAATAAACCTACAATTGCCATGGTATAAAACCCTTATTTACTAATATTTAATGCTGGTGTCGTCATTGAATTTTTCAATATCGACTCAATAAGTTCTCCGCGACTAACACCTTTAACTTTAGCTAAGTCGTCGAGTTGCTCAAACAAGTCTTGATGTATTTTAAACTCAACTCGTTTTAAGCCATTGTTTTTATCGCGTTTAACTTGATTGCGCTTGTTTATTTTTACTTGCACGCTACGCGAATGAGGATTTGTTTTTGGGCGCCCGGGACGCTTTTCATCACTAAACAAATCAATAGTGGTTAAATCACTTGCTTCTTTTGCCATTGTTAACTCTTACCCAACCCCTTGGCTTTCCCAAACCAGTTGAATAATGCCTTTGGCAATAAAGCCAGCACAACCTAAAAATAGAACCAAATAAACGACCATACGGCCCATTTTGGGAACATCATTTTTTGTCATTACATCATGGACTGATAAGCCAATGAAAATAAAGATAAAAGCAAAAAATAAATTCAAACCAATAGTTTCAATAAGTTCTAAGTTTTCAGCTAACATAATTCACCCTAAAAATTTCAGGCGCACTATAGCATAATCTAACGCTTAAACACATAATTTTTACCACAAATGACAAGGCAATTTGACGCTATTTTTTCAATCAATTAATTGTAGCAAACCTAAAAAGGTTATTTGATTCATTCGTTTTAAAGCGTTTATAAGTCGATATTAAAGGCTTAAATAGTCATTAACAATTTTGTTAAATACTGTCGTTTTCTCTGCATGTAACCAATGCCCCGTGCCTTGTATGATTTTGGCTCGACTATTTGGAAATAATGCTTGGATAATATCACTATGCGCTGCGGTTATATAATCAGAGTTACCACCTTTGATAAAAAGGGTTTCACCTTTAAAATCTTGTTTACCTTCATTTGCCGCCATTATTTGTCGATAACATTGCTGAATATTATCTAAATTGCATTTGAAATTGAATTTTCCATCTTTGGCCACTAAATTACGCAATAAAAACTGCCTAACGCCTATGTCATCAACGAATGCAGACAATTGCTTGTCTGCATCTTTTCTATTATGAATGTCTTCAAGCTTAATACTTTGTAAACCTTCAATAATTAGATTGTGGTGAGGTGGATAGGCAACAGGCGCGATATCAGCAACAATAAGCTTATCCACTTTTTCACTATGGTCTAGTGCAAGCTGCATGGCTATTTTACCGCCCATCGAATGTCCAAGGATATGGGCACGTTCAATATTAATCATTGCCATTAGATCGACAACGTCTTGGGCTAATTCTTGATAGCTCATTGAATTTTTGTGAAAAGATAAACCGTGATTTCTCACATCGATATTAGTTACTCGGTAATTATCTTTTAAACCTTTTGCCACCATATTGAGATTTTCTAAACTACCGAATAAGCCATGTATTAAAATAATATCGGCGCCGGAGCCTTGTTGTTGGTAATGTAAATTCTTAGTCATTGATAGCTCATCGAATGTATATACTTGCTTTAACCTTTATTGTCTTAGCTTTTATTGCACCATGCAATTATTTTGAGGCTTTATCGAGATATTGGCGCTGGAAAGTTTTCCTTAAGCTAAGTATAATCCTGCGCGAATAATAAAATTCTAGGGTAATTAATGAAAAACATTGAAATAGATGAAGAACTTTATCAACACATAGTGTCGAATACCCAATTTATTGGCGAAAGTGCTTCGTCAATCTTGCGTCGCTTACTGAGTTTAACGTTAGCTGAAGATGCGCTTGATGATCTTGTCGAAAGTGTTCAAGATGTTGAAGTCACCACTGACAACTTAGTGCCTGGCGTTGAAGAAAATATCGAAATGGAAGCCGTGATAGTTGAAGAAGTAATGGCAGAACCACCTAGTATTGATAATGTACTCAATTATATCAATAAAGAAGAGTTAGCCATGCAACGTGGTGCAGTTGGTCGATTTTTACTTATTCTTGCCGCTTTATATCGCGTGCACAGTGAAAGTTTTGCTGTTGTCTCTGAGATCCGCGGGCGAGACCGTCTATATTTTGCCAAAAGCAAAGATGAGCTTTCCGCCAGTGGTAGCAGTACCAAACCATTACAAATACCTGATAGTCCATTTTGGGTAATGACAAACTCGAACACTACCCGTAAAAAAATGATGTTAACGAAAGCATCGCTAATGTTAGGTTACACTAACGAAGATGCCGAAAATATTAGAGATCTTTTATAAGCCGTATAAAGTTGTCGACGATAATATTTAAATAAAAAATAAAGGGAATATCATGACTATTCATGCACACGCAGGAAAACCAGTTAGACCACAAGACCGTATCAATATTGGTAAATTAGTCAGTGATTATTTTTTATTAAGGCCAGACGTTGCCATTACCGCACAAAGGGTAACTTTTGGTACCTCAGGTCATCGCGGTAATGCCAGTAAAACCAGCTTTAATGAGCAACATATTCTGGCTATTTGCCAGGCAGTTGCCGAACATCGCATTGAACAAGGATTGAAAGGGCCATTGTTTTTAGGTAAAGATACCCATGCCCTTTCAGAGCCCGCTTTTGCTAATGCGCTGTCGGTGTTAATTGCTAATAACATCCCGGTCGTTATTCAAGACGATGATGGTTTTACACCAACCCCGGTTATTTCTAGGCTCATTATTGCTCATAATAAATTATCGATAAATAAAGATAAGCAAGCCGATGGTTTAATTATTACCCCTTCTCACAATCCACCAACAGATGGCGGCATTAAATATAATCCAGCTCATGGCGGGCCAGCTGAAGGTGGTGTGACTAAAAAAATTGAACAACGAGCCAATGACTTAATTGCCGAAAAGCTCATCAATGTCAAACAAGTTAGCTACCAGCAAGCTTGTTCGTCCGCTTTATTATCAAAACAAGACTTTATTACTTTTTATGTTAACGAACTTGAACAAGTGGTTGACATGAAAGCTATTGCGAAAGCCGGTGTTAAAATTGGTGTTGATCCGCTTGGTGGTTCAGGGATTCATTACTGGCCAGTTATCGCAAAGAAATATCAGTTAAATCTTGAAGTTGTCAATCCTGTTGTTGATGCCAGTTTTGCTTTTATGCCACTTGATAAAGATGGCAAAATTCGCATGGATTGCTCATCTCCTTATGCCATGGCCGGACTCATTGCTTTAAAAGACAAGTTTGATATTGCTGTTGGCAATGATCCCGATTTTGATCGCCACGGTATCGTCACTCGCACGGGCGGGTTAATGAACCCTAATCATTACTTAGCCGTTGCTATATATTATTTGATGACTCATCGTGACTGGCCTAAAACCAGTAAAATTGGGAAAACGTTAGTGTCTAGTTCACTTATAGACCGTGTTGCTAACTATATTGACCGTCCTTTATCAGAAGTGCCGGTGGGCTTTAAATGGTTTGTCGATGGTCTCAGTGATGCTTCATATGCATTTGGTGGTGAAGAGAGTGCGGGTGCTGCTTTTTTATCTCGTGATGGTAGTTGCTGGACAACAGATAAAGACGGTTTTATTATGGCGTTATTGGCAGCAGAAATTCTTGCTGTTACCGGTAAAGACCCCTATCAACTATACCAAGAGCTTGCTGAAAAATTAGGTGAGCCTTGTTATGGACGTGTTGAAGCCGTTGCAAGTTTTGAACAAAAACAAGTGCTAACTTCATTAAGCGCTAACGACATTACGACTACGATGCTCGCTGGTGAAAAAATTAACCAAGTTTTATCACACGCACCTGGCAACAATGCCGCTATTGGTGGTGTGAAAGTTACGACTGACAATGGTTGGTTTGCTGCTCGTCCTTCAGGGACCGAAGACATTTATAAAATTTATGCCGAGAGTTTTATCGATCAAAAACACTTAGCCCTTATTATTACCGAAGCCCAAGTACTGGTAAGTGCTGCTTTTACTAAAGCCGGTTTATAGGTCGATAGTTAAGATAAAGGTATCAGAATTTTTCCCCTGCTATAAATTGAAATAACATAATAATATTGGTTAGTGACCTAAATCATTAACCCATATTATATGCTAGCACTGCCAAACGTCGCTACTTCTCATCACTTTTCTTTATCGTCGCTTTAACTTTTATTGTGATCAAACCAAGCAATAATCTCTATTTTTTTGTACAATATAAGTAATTTTTATTGCCTTAGTGAATGTGGTTTGAATAAATTACAAGTAGTCTTACAAGAACAACAGCAAGCGTTACAATCTACGGGTGACTTTCTCGCCTTAACTCGTGCAAATGAGTGGTCAATAGCAGGACGTTTTTCCTTTCAAGTTAAACATCAAGAAAGTAATAGCGAAACAAACGTTACCGTACTTGATACCGGTCTTATTACTTTTGAACCCGTTGAACTGCAAACATCTAATAAAGACATTGTGCTCTCTAGTGCCGTGCACGGTAATGAAACCGCGCCAATTGAAATTTGTGCTGAGCTCATTAAAAAGCTTATTTTAGGAGAGCTTGCTTGTACCGAGCGTGTACTGTTTATTTTCGGTAACCCAGCTTCTATTAATATTTCTGAACGTTTTATTGAAGAAAATATGAATCGTTTATTCTCTGGTGGCCATTCTGCTGATCAGGGACAGGGGGCGGGTTTAATTAATAAAGAACGCCACCGTGCTTTATTACTTGAAAATACCGTACGAGATTTTTTTCAGCAAGGTCAAAGCTTATCCAGTAATAAAGACAGAGAGCGTTGTCATTACGATTTACATACCGCCATTAGAGGCTCAAAAAACGATAAATTTGCGGTTTATCCTTTTCGACATGGTAAAGCTTGGAAAAAATCTCAACTTCAATTTATGCATGCGTGTGGGGTAAGTACTATTTTACTTTCGCATTCACCCACCACGACCTTTAGTTACTTTTCATCAAATGAATTTAATGCTGACGCTTTTACTGTGGAATTAGGCAAAGTGATGCCCTTTGGTGAAAATGACATGGCTAAATTCGTTCAAGTTAAAGAAACACTAACGCGTTTGATTTCAGGACAAGACTTGTTGCTAAAAGACTATGATGAAAATGACTTTAGTATTTATGAGATCTACCAAACCATTAATCGTCAGGGTGAAAACTTTGCTTTAAATTTTTCTGATAACGTTGAAAACTTTACTGACTTTCCAAAAGGTACCGTACTCGCAATAGATGATGGTAACGAGATCAAAACAGATAAAGTCGGGGAAGCAATTATCTTCCCTAATGCTAATGTTGCTATTGGGCAGCGAGCATTATTAACCGTTATTCCCACATCTATCGAATAATGGTCATGCTTATGTAAACTTTTATGGGCATATTGATGATATTGCCGTATGCCCAAAATTTTACTTAGCTCACACAACTTGTGTTTCAGTTTACGTAAAGGTAAAGTACGTTCGATTATTTACAGCAGCTCATTGCGCAAAACCCAAAAAGTACTAAAACTAAGTACACTTACATTAAGAATAATGGGTATAGCAAATCCTGCAATGAACATATTCCATAAGACAAGAAGAGAAGAGAAGGCTATGAACACTGACGTATATAAAGAAAGTCCGGTGGTACATCAACCCGCTTTTATTGATGGTCATTCAGTTGAAATTCCCATCCTCAAAGTATTACAACAAGACGGCACCGTATATGAAGGTGCTGAGCTTCCTGAAATTGATCAAGAATCAGCAACAAAAATTTATAAAACGTTAGCGTTTCACCGTGTACTCGATGAGAGAATGGTCGCATCGCAACGTCAAGGTCGTTTAAGCTTTTACATGACCGCACTGGGCGAAGAAGCCGCAAGTGTCGGTGGTGCTGCCGGTTTAAAACCTCAAGATATGATCATGGCGCAATACCGAGAGCAAGGTGCATTAATGTATCGTGGTTTCTCACTTGAAAACTTCATGAATCAAATGTTCAGTAATGAAAAGGATTTAGGCAAAGGTCGTCAAATGCCCATTCATTACGGCAGCCGTGAATTAAACTACATGACGATTTCATCGCCACTAGCTACTCAAATACCACAAGCGACCGGTTATGCATATGGCCAGAAGATACAAGGGCTTGACGCGGTAACAATTTGTTATTTCGGTGAAGGCGCTGCGTCAGAAGGTGACTTCCATGCGGGATTAAATATGGCAGCAGTACATCGTGCTCCTGTTATCTTTTTCTGTCGTAATAACGGCTACGCAATTTCAACACCTGCAGATGAGCAATACGCAGGTAATGGTATTGCTTCTCGTGGTGTGGGTTACGGAATTAAAACGATTCGAATCGACGGCAACGATATACTTGCGGTTTTAAAAGCGACACAAGATGCTCGTACTTATGCTTTAGCAGAAAACAAGCCAGTACTTATTGAAGCCATGTCTTATCGTTTAGGTGCACATTCTACCTCAGATGATCCTTCTGGATATCGTACGCGTGAAGAAGAAGCTAAATGGCAAGCACATGATCCTATTCTTCGTATGAAAAATTGGATGTTAGCGAATAAGTGGTGGGATGAAGCACAAGAAACAACCTTGTTTGATAAATTACGTGAAGAAGTCTTAGCGGCAGTAAAAGTTGCTGAAAAAATTGATAAACCACCCGTTGAAGATTTAATCACTGATGTTTATGATGAACCACCAACGCTATTAAAAGCACAACTTGCCGAGCTGAAAGTACATATTAAAAAGTATCCAGAAGCCTACCCATTCACCGCGGGGAGAATTAAATAATGGCACAAATGAATTTATTACATGCAATTAATAACGCACTTGAAATTGCAATGACAGAAAATGAACGCGCTGTGTGTTTTGGTGAAGATGTTGGCCATTTTGGTGGTGTTTTTCGCGCAACCAGTGGCTTACAAGAAAAATTTGGTAAATTACGTTGTTTTAACACACCTCTAGTTGAACAAGGTGTTATTGGTTTTGCTAATGGTTTAGCAGCTCAAGGCAGTGTGCCTATCGCTGAAATTCAATTTGCTGATTATATTTTCCCTGCTTTCGATCAAATTGTTAATGAATCCGCAAAGTTTCGCTACCGCAGTGGTAATGAATTTGATGTGGGTAATTTAACGATACGTACACCATACGGTGGCGGTATCGCGGGAGGCTTATATCATAGCCAATCACCAGAAGCTTATTTTGCTCATACACCGGGCTTAAAAGTTGTTGTACCTCGTAACCCTTACCAAGCAAAAGGTTTATTGTTAGCGTCTATTCGCGATAAAAACCCGGTTATCTTTTTTGAACCTAAGCGTTTGTATCGTGCCTCTGTGGGCGAAGTGCCTTTAGAAGACTATCAATTACCCCTTGGCAAAGCTGAAATTGTTACGCCAGGTAGTGATATCACGTTATTAGCGTGGGGCGCACAAATGGAAATAATAGAGAAGGCGGCTGAAATGGCTGCAGCTGATGGTATTTCATGTGAAATCATAGATTTACGTACTATTTTACCATGGGATATTGAAACGGTTGTTAATTCTGTTACCAAAACAGGACGCTTAGTTGTTAGCCAAGAAGCGCCATTAACGGCGGGTTTTGCTAGTGAAATTGCAGCAACGATTCAAAAAGAGTGTTTCTTACACCTTGAGTCACCGATTGCACGCATCTGTGGTATGGATACACCTTACCCATTATCACTAGAAAAAGAATATGTTGCCGACCACTTAAAAGTGTACGAAGCCATTAAACACAGCATAAATTACTAAGGTTTTTGTCATGAGTATTGATTTTATTCTACCCGATATTGGTGAAGGTATCGTTGAATGTGAGCTAGTTGAATGGCTAGTTAAAGAAGGCGACGTTATTGTTGAAGATCAGCCCATTGCTGATGTGATGACAGATAAAGCGCTGGTACAAATTCCGGCGATGCATAATGGTACGGTTACTAAGCTTTATTACGCTCAGGGCGATATTGCCAAAGTACATCAGCCACTTTTTTCAATGACAACCGATCAAGAGCAGGCACCTTCGCCTGTGCAAGCAAGCCCAGTGGTTGCTGCGCCAAGTTCGCCAGTTGCTGAGCATTCAGTTGCGGCTTCGACTCATGGTGAGCCAACACTTGAACGTGAAGACTTTATCTTACCTGATATTGGTGAAGGTATTGTTGAGTGTGAACTCGTTGAATGGTTAGTTAAAGAAGGTGATGTGATTGTTGAAGATCAACCCATTGCTGATGTAATGACAGACAAAGCGCTAGTACAAATTCCAGCGATGCATAACGGTACTGTGACTAAGCTTTACTATGCTAAAGGTGAAATTGCGAAAGTACATGCGCCTTTATTTGAAATAGAAAAACTGGCGGCTAATGGCCATCAGAATGCAGTTGTCGCGGCAGAAACTCTTGAAACGCCAACGGTTTCTGCCGTTGAAAAAGTGGCTTTAACAACTATTGCAGCAGCTGTTGAGAAAAAGATTATTAACAGTAAAGCTGTTGCTAGCCCGGCGGTGCGCCGTGTAGCTCGCGAATTAAATGTTAATATTCATGAAATACCAGGCAGTGGCAAGAAAGGGCGTGTTTATAAAGAAGACGTTGTTTCTTTCACTAAAGCGCCAGTTATAAGCACTGAAAATGTAGCGCCAGTTGTTGCGGTGGCACAAAGTGGCGGTAAACGTGTTGAGCCTATTCGCGGTATTAAAGCGGCGATGGCAAAGGCTATGGTACGTTCAGTGTCAACGATTCCTCACTTTACTTATTGTGAAGAAATTGACATGACGAATCTAATGGCGTTACGCAGCGGTATGAAAGACGCTTATGCGAAACAAGATATTAAATTAACTATGATGCCGTTTTTCATGAAATCGATTTCTTTAGCATTAAAAGAATTCCCGATTGTAAATACGCAAGTTAATGATGATTGTACTGAAATTACTTATTTTGACGATCATAATATTGGTATGGCAGTTGACTCTAAAGTCGGCTTACTCGTCCCTAATGTTAAGCAAGTACAGAACAAATCTATTGTTGACGTTGCTAAAGATATCATGCGTTTAACTGACTCTGCCCGTGCAGGTCGTGTTGGTGCAGAAGATTTGAAGGGTGGAACTATTACCATTTCAAACATTGGCGCGATTGGCGGCACGGTTGCTACACCGATAATCAATAAACCTGAATCAGCGATTGTTGCGTTAGGTAAATTACAAAAATTACCACGCTTTAATGATAAAGGTGAAGTTGAAGCACGTTACATTATGCAAGTAAGTTGGTCTGGTGATCATCGTGTTATTGATGGCGGTTCAATTGCCCGTTTTTGTAACTTGTGGAAATCATTCTTAGAAGAGCCAAGCAATATGTTGATGCATATGTCTTAGTTTGACGCTTTTTGATATTAAAAAAAACCTGCTCATGCAGGTTTTTTTGTTTATGGTGGTATCGGTTCTCAAGGAGACGTTTTATTGAGTGAAGAAAGCATAGATAGAGAGTTCATTATCTTCATTTGACTTTGTTGACGTTGAAAATGATGAGAATTTCCACCATGTTTGTACCGATAAGTCTTTGATAATATTGTCCCAAGCATCTTCTTGTTTTTCAGTCACTAGAATTTCGCAATAAGGCTGTTTACAAATAACTGATATTAAATCTACGTTCATGCCATCATAGTGGGTTAGTACAAAGTCTGAAATATTGTTTTGCATATTATAACCCCAATCTAAATCGTCTTCTTTTTGATGAAAATCGTAGATGTCATTTCTTGTTTTTCCTCGAAATGAACTCAAGAAAAATTTGAAGGGCTCTGGAGCTAGTTTTTCCATTTCTTCGTCGGTTGCTTCACTGCCATCAAATTCACTTAATTGATATTTCAATGATGATACTTTACGTTTAGATTTTTTATATTTGTCTTTTAATAATTGATGCTCAGCGATTAAATCTAGGTGCTGCTGATTTAACATTTCCTCATCGTCAACAGTTGTTAATGTCTGGTTATTGGTGACTTGTGGTTGGACTTGAGTAGCGACAACGGTTTGATCGAGTAAATCCGGAGCGACTTTAAATTTTGATATCTTTGCGGTTGGCGGTGTCTTAACTGCCATTACCGTAGGATGAGCCAAATTATCTTGATAACTTTCTGTGCTCAACGATAAAAAACCATAGCCGAGTATTGCTCCAACAGCCAAAAGTATCAGTGCTTTTAGTAAATTCATATAAATCCTTTTATCTATGTTTTATTATTTTTTAAAGATATTACCTCAATAGAATTATCTTTCAAGCGCTTAAATTTAAGCGGGAGCTTTGAGTTAACATCAAGTCACTTTAAAGATATACTTTTTAGCAGAGCAAGCATTGTTAGGAAATCACGTGCACGAAAATAAACTGCAACATTTTTATATTGCCGAAGAGCAATCGGTTTACTTATTAAACACTAAAGACGCTACTAAATTAAAAGTTTGGGTTGAATTATGTCAGCAGCAATTAAGTTTACTGGGCTATAAAAATATCGCCTTATTGGGAAAGGGCGCCTATGGGTTTGTGTTTAATGGTGATGATGACTTAGGGAATGCCTTCGTTTTCAAATTTTCACGGATGAACTTACCGCAACACGTACAAGACAGACTAGCAGAAGAAGCTGAAATTCAAGGAGAGTTATCGCATCGACGCATCCCTAAAGTTGTTAAATATTACAAAATTAAGCGCCAATCTATCGTGCATATGGAACGAGCGCCGGGCATCGATTTAGAGAAATATTCTCAACAGCATGGGCCGTTAGCGCCTGAACTTGTCGTTAATATCGCGATTCAACTCGCTGAAATTTTGCTTTATTTACGCAACCCTAAAAAACACAGCAAAGGGAAACCCTATGTTCATGGGGATATTAAACCCTCGAATGTTGTTTTTAATGAAAAAACGGGCAAGGTTTACTTAGTCGACTGGGGCTCTGCTGTTGTTGCGCAGCTAGATGCTACTGGGCAAAATACCGCGAATAGTGTCATGGATTTAATGAGTAGCGATTTGCAAAATACTAATGCGCGTTTAGGTGATGTTTACTTTATTGGTCAAGACCAAATAAGTGGCGCAATGTCTTCGCCTCGCTTTGATGAACAGGGGTTAGCGGCAACTATTTATGCGATTGCGTCAGGTCAATCGTGTCGATATGGTCATCAGGTTATTTCTCCGCTTTCATTGGGTTTACCAAAGTTACTGGCGAAAATTATTGATGCTATGCTCAGCGACGATCTCAAAACACGTAATAGCGCCGGTGATTACTTTTTTAAACAGTTACCTTATTTAAAACGCATGGTCATGGCCAAAAAGCATACGGCTTTCGATGCTAAATTACTTATTCCTGTTTGGTTAAAATCTAAAACAGACAAAATTTTTGATACTGTGGTTTACGGTTCGAGAAAATCTTTTTTAAGAGAGTCTACCGAGAGTGATGAGTTAAACGAGATTGATGATGCGCAACTAGAAAAATATTACAAAAACTTTTTGATGGGCATGGGCGATACCGAAAAAGCATTTATTGCCGCAGTTGGCCGGCTAGGTAATTTTCCTGTGGTTGGTGGTTTAGCGATACGTTGGCAGGCCGATGGTGTTTATATTGATTCTAACTTAACCTTGTTTGACCCTAATCTTAATGCTTCTTTTCAAAGTGCTGTCAATAATATGGTGCATCTCGCTCAAGGTATTCACCGCGTTGGTATGTTTAAGAGTTGTTTATTTAATGCCAGAAATACTTTGCATGTCGAAAGACAAAGTAGTGAGCACGACTTCATTGCTGAGTTGGGACAGGAGTTTTCATTTGAGATCAGTGATGTTGCTGAGGTAGATGATATTACACGTTTGCATTCATACTTTGAAGACGGTAAAGACCCCGATGAATACCTCTATCTACCCGATGAAATAATGGCTGTATTAGGACGTTTAAATCTAATTCATCATACGGGCTGTATTATTTTTGAAGTCTTGCCCACTCACTTAAAAATTCATAGTTATTTAATGTTACTTAACCATGAAAAAAAGCAAGAATTTGCCGAGTGTTTAGCTGAAATTATTACGCTATTACCAACAATTCAAGGTCAGGGAATATCAGGCTTTATGAAGTTACCCTATAAAGATACCCGATATTTTGAACATATCAGCACCTTGCCTGAAAAGTATTATCCAAGAAACCCAAAAATAATTGAATCAGTGGAGAAATAAAATGAGTGACAAAATAGGTGAAATGGCTTGGTTAGATTTAACGGTAGACAATGCCACTGAGGTGAAAGATTTTTACCAGCGCGTTATTGGTTGGCAAGTTGAAAACGTGGCGATGGGCGATCATAACGATTATGTCATGAAGAGTCCTGATAGCGGTGAAGCTATCAGTGGTATTTGTCATGCTAAAGGAGTGAATGCTAGTATGCCTGCGACATGGTTACCTTATTTTTTAGTTAAAGATATTCACGCTGCCGTTGCAAATGTTATCGAGCTTGGCGGCGAATTGCTCACTGAAATAAAGCAGGTAGGTAAAGATAAGCATGTGGTGATTAAAGATCCCGCAGGTGCTGTTTGTTCACTCTATCAGCAAGGTTGAATTAAGCTTTATCTATTACGCTAATTTTTATCAGTATCGACCGTTTTACTTTTAGCGCGCACAGTAAACAATGAAGCCGAGTCAATATCTAGCTTCATTTTTTTGCTTAGAGTTAGCGCTCACTTAGTGGGAATGAACCACTGGGCAGGAACAGTCGCTGATAAAGATGAGTAGCATAGTCATCCGTCATCCCTGAGACATAATCAGCAATTACTCGATGTTCGTTCAAGTTATGCGTTTTTGCATAAAGTCAACGCTGCTTGGTATGTTTAGGCAATAATCGAGCGGGATCACTGGCCAGTGCTTCAAATAACTCCATCACTATTTGTTGCCCACGATATTCGAGTTGTTGAATACTGGTTTGTTTAATAACAAATGAGAAGACAAAGTCTTTGAATATCTGTAGTGCCTTCGCGGCATTAACTGGTAGCTTAGCGTTGTAGCGTAATAAGGGTTCAGTAAAGCTTATTGTCGAGTTTTCATTTAAATCAGCTAAATATATTTCGGTAATTAAATAATTGACTAAGCCGCCAATCGCTTCTTTTTGAATGTAGTGTTGTTCATTAAAAAGCTTTGCTGTTAAACGTTGACAATAATCTTGCAACCAAGGTTCATCGATTGCTTTAAGTTTAGTGATAACTTCTTGTTCAAAATCTTGCTGGCTGACTACACCTGTAACTATTGCGTCTTCTAGGTCATGAATACCGTAAGCTATATCGTCAGCGAGCTCCATAATTGAACAATCGAGTGATTTAAATATTGTTTTGTTATGTTTGTTTTTGGTTTTTTTTATTGATTGAAAAAGAGCGCGATCATCAGCAGATAATGGCGATAAAACCCAATCAAACATTTCAGTGTCATCACTATATAAGCCTTTGGCAGGATGCCAGTCAGCCGCTTTTAATTGTCTAAAACTGTGCGGAGCAACAGGTAAAGGTAATTGTGTTAACTCGGTTAATAGTTGTGGGTATTTTATTAAGCCTAATAATGTTCGGCGAGATAAATTCATCCCATAAAACTCACTAAAGGGCTCTAAGTGTGAAACAATGCGAAAAGTTTGCCCATTGCCTTCAAAGCCGCCATGGTTACGCATCATATAATTAAGAGCAACCTCACCACCGTGCCCAAATGAAATGGACAGCCTACAATAATATTAATAAATGTATGTTAAAACTTGGGTGGTCTGTTATTGTTTAACGATACATGGCCTAAATATGTATGTTATTGAGTTGTTATCGTAAAGAAAGGATATTTTGAGATGCATAATTTTTTTAGTATTAAGTTTGGATGTTCTCTTTACTGCCATGAAGATGGTACGCCTATTGTTGTACCTTGCCTTTTTTCTCACGCATTGGCTACTAGACAAATGAGTTATTTACTCACTTACATAGAAGGCGATAAAAACCGTATTAAGCCAGCAAAGTTAACTGAAAAAGAGTTAAGTGAAACGACTATAATTCAAGTTATGAATGAGCTGAAAAATTTTTTATTATGGATAGAAAATTATTCACAAGGTAACTCGTTTATTTCTTTAGCTAAACATCATAATGCACATGAAGATATTCTAAATTATTATTTAAATGACTTCTTAGTTGGTGATTTACAAAAAAGTGAAGGTATGGCTAATAAAGCTGTGATGGCTTTGCGTACATATTATAACTACCTTGCATATAATGGATTCACAACTATCAAGAATTTGCACCTCACCCCTAAATATCGAGAATTATCTAGAGGTAATACACAAACTAAAACGGCGATACGTTATTTTTCTCCATTACTTATGAATACTATTTATAGTAACGCCAATAGTTTACGGGATGAGTGCATTCTTAGGGCGGGAGGCGAGTGTGGACTTAGAGCAAAAGAAAATATAGGTTTGCTTATGGACGATTTTACAATCCAGAAAAAAACCTATAAAGGTATTAGCTCTCTAATCGATGAAATGAATAATACAGAAAGCGATAGCTTTGAATTTTATTTACAGGGAATTTATACAAAAGGTAGAACCCATCATGGGGGATTATCTAGAATGATCCATATTTCAAGGGAAACACTGATTTATTTTGAAAGATACATACATCGGGAAAGACCTAGCTGCAACATTGATAATCTTTTTTTAACAGAGCCTAGTTCGGGGTATTTAAAAGCTATTTCTTCTGCTGTAGTTAGAGATGCTTTTGGGTCAGCTAGAAGCAGTATTTTAAATAAACAAATAGAAGGACTGTTTTCCGACAATATGGATGTACTTGAAGATGAACATTCATATCATGTATTAAGGCATAGCTTCGGAACAAATAAATTCTATGAAGCTGTAGTCGAAAATAACTTAAAATTAGATAGTGTGACATCAGACTCGCTTCCTTATTTAATTGTAGCAAGACTACTCGGACACCAAACGAATGATAGAAGAGGTGCATCAGAGACTACTAGAACATATATACATTCTTGTCAGATAAAATTAGCAATAGAGTCACATGTATGAATAATAAGGATTTACTGACAGCACAAAAAGAAATGTTAAAAGAGCACCGTAAAGTTTTAGATGTAGGACATATTCCATACTCAGTAACAGCAACGTCTTTCACTATAGATGGCAATGTTTTAAGACTTGAAAAAGCTACTTGTGATCATAAAAAACTTATATTCTCGGCATTACATGCAAGATACTATCAACACTACGTAATGGGTTCCTCTTATGCATTATCAGTAAGTACGTTAAGTATTTTTTTGGAATTCTTAGATACCTTCGTGATGGATATAAGCTCAAAAATGACTGTTTTAAAAGATTTTGAGGCGTACAGAGTAAAAAAGGGTAAGGTAAAGACTCAATCTACAGGTTTGGCAGAAATAAAAAAGTATATTAATCAGGCATTATCATTATACTTTTTTTGTAAAGAAAATATTAATCAACAAGATTATGATTACCTATACCTAATTGCTAACACTAAAGTAGCATCTGACGATCCTACTGAACAGTTAACGTTATCTAATTGGTTTGGGAAGCATTCTTGGTTAAGAAGACATGATGTTGGAATAGGTCATGAACTATATAAAAGGGCTTCATTTCCAAAATCTCTAATGGAGTCTTTAGAAATAACAGTAGTGACCAGTTTATTAGAAATTAATAAAGCTAAGCATCAGCTGATCAACCTTCTAAAAGATAATGCAGATATTGAAGTAAGAACTAACATAATTAGACCGAAGGAAAGTGATTTTGATAATGGTCGTAAAAGTGAGGGGTTCAGGAAAACGGAGGCTAGATATAAAAACAATGAAATTAAAATAAAGCAGGATTTATTTAATTTATTAGGAAAAAAGATAAAAAAGCAACAAGATATAAAATCATTCACTCTTATATCTGAAGCTATGGTGTACTCGCAGTGCACCAGTGATTCATGGAATTCTATCGTATTCAGATTATTGGCAAACCTTAAAATATATACACAACAAGAAACAGAGCGTGGAAGGAAATCGATTTTTAAACAATCAACACAAAATTGTCTTCTGTTTTCACCTGAATTCATTAGAGAATTAGTTAAATACAATAGAGACGAAACCATTGTTAAGCCTGTACCAGTGAGTAAGGGGGAAGAGTTACTTTTCTCTATTATGCTTAGTATTATGACTGTTCCTGCTACCGATTTACTGAGATTAAAGTTAAGTAACTTTAAATTTATCAAGCGTCAGAATGGTGTCATATCTCAAATACAAAGTGAGTATTTCAAAACTAGATCTAAGAAGGTTCATACGCTAGATACAATTAGCTTGAAAACAGACTTTGGTAGAGCATTCATAGCATACTTAAATGATAAAACAGCAAGTTTAAACTTGAAGAACGCTGTTCTAATAGAAAATAATAATTTTAATGGAAAAACATTACCTACATCATTTCTAACTATATTCTATAGATTTATTACAGAATCGTCTCTTAGACAGAAAATAAATGTAAAATTAGCAGCAAAAGGTTCAACTCAGGTTTTTCCAGCAGCAATAAACAAGATTGCTATACACGGAGAAAGTAAGGGCTATGATAAAAAAAGTAAAGAAGGCTTTACATGTGAAACTCGTTGGTTTTCTGCAAGCTATATAAAAAACTCAAGTATTCACAAAAACTCAGATGACTTTGACCCAACATCCCTTATTAATACCCGCTCCCATTCTAATGATACTGAGAGATTGTGTTACCTCACGGAGGAAAATGAAGTGTGGCAAAATAATACAGGAAGAATAACTAGAACAATAATGAATGACATTCTAATTAATGTTTTACGACCATCTTTAAGTGAGCGTGAAAAGTTAAAAAGTGAGTATTTAAAAGCCACAAAATTTATTTACACGAAAAAGCAAAGTCTACTATCGAAACTGAAAATAGTAGCTTCAAAAAATGGTGAAGATATCCAAGTCGATGATCTTGGATTAGTTACCAGTTCAAAAATAAATAGCGGAGATTTATCTGATACTATTTATTTACTTCAATCACCAGAGACTGTTTTAAAGCTAAAGCATTACATTGCAGAGGTCGATAGAACTCATATACGATTGTTCGAAAATAACCCTGAATTTCTATTTAATACAGCTTTACCTACCGTTGAGTGGATTCATGCAATATTAACGAATAGTAACTTTAAGAAGAAAGTATTAAACGAAGGTGAATCTCTCTACAATAGATTAAAAGAGCATCTGCCCCCTTTATTTAACGCTCATACAGGAGGTGTTTAATGAATCAATTGCTGTTCAATAATACTTCTCCAAATTCGTTAGTTGAAGGGTTTTATCAGAAATGTGATGAGCTGCTCAAATCAAAAGATTTGTCAGGATCTGCAAATTTTAATGATGATTCTTGGTCGTTTTCATTTTCTAATAACTGTTACAATAATGAAATTGTTGTAATAGATTTTTCAGAGTTTAAATCTAATCTTAAGTTAATGAATTTTGTAAGTATTTCAAACAAAGAAGGTGAAGAGGCTAAAATAAGTTTTGTTGACTTTGTAAAATATCTTTACTTAGAAATGTCAAAATCATTAAGCATAACTCGAAAGCAAGGATCTATTTTATCTGTATTAGAATTGTTGTTTTATTTTCTTAAATCTGGAAATTTCAATGATATTAACAAAGATAATATTGAAGATTTTTTTAATGTCTTATTAACTTCTGATTATGAAAATAATAGCTTGATTAAGCGACTATCAGCCCCTTCACATAGTGTTATATTTCGTATATTCAAACATAAGAATCTTGTTTCTGCGCTGGGACTATATAAAGTTAAAGGGATTTGGAGTGATTTTTCTGTACCTGAATTTAATGGTGCGCTTAATCGTTCGTGTGAAACAATATTGGGTATGACACTTAGTGATTATGTCGCTGGAGGGTCATTCGATTTTTTAGGGCTAGATGTTGGACGTTATTATGTAGATTATTGTGCTGAATTTTTTGAAGGATTTTTAAGTTATGGTACAGCGGTTACAAGAGTATTCCAGAAGCTAGATGTCTTAAAAAACAGGTTTGGTAGATCACTATCCGTAGTTAACTCAAAGAAAGTTATAACGAATGTAGTACAAGGTATAGTTCCTTCTGATTTAGACACGAAAGGCTATAAAAAAAATTATGAACTGATGTTAAATTTATTTGCTGAAGAATATAATAAAATATCAGGTCGAAATAAATTATTTTCTTTAGATGTTATAGAGGATATTGTGTCTGAGTTAGGACTAGAGCCTTTAATGTTTGACACTCATGAATTTTGTCGGAGTATGTTGTATGCAGAATATTTTGATTCATCTTTAAAATCCAAAGAAGAGATTTGTCAAGAATATCAAGACACTTTAGCTGATGGAATTGGTTTAACTGTCCCTAAATTTGACGCTATTTGTAAAAAACACTTAAAGAACTCCACTGTTAGCGAAGATACAATATCAGAATTATGTAAGAAATATTTTACTAAATTCCAGTCTTTGGGCCACAAGGTAACTAAAAATTCAACTATACCAAAACCTATTTATGATGCAGGGCTAGTCTGTTTCATGGCGAGTGTGGGCTGGAGAGTTAGTGAATATAACTTCTCATTATCCTCCGTTTATTTAGAGAAAAACACAGATATTAAAGATTCATTTTACACTCCTTATAGGTCATATGTGCACGGTCATGCACAAAAAACAAATGGAGAAACTCTTTTAAGACGAGAGATTACATTATCAACTAACATTTTAATTCATCAGATGTCTGAGTTAACTGGCACTGATAAAGTTCCAGAGCTTCCTGTTTTTACATTTAAAGATAAAAAAATACAATCACTCAGCGTTTACCAATCAAGGTGCATTAAAGATCCATTTTTAATGTTCGTTAGGAATTATTCATTATTTAAAGTAGTTAAAAAAGTAAAATCGGAAGAAATAACACTAAACCAGTTAAAACATAAGTATGGTATTTCCAAAGCTGAGTATATTGGGTTGATAGATTTAATTGCAGACCTTTCTTTAGAAAATGAAGTCTTACATATAGGTAATAATCTAAGACCATCTCTGGAAAAATACCTCTCGACGAGCCCCGATAAAGCATCAAAAAAAGTCATTGATATAATGAATTTAGTACTTTCAGAGGAAACAAAAGTTTCAATTAAAGGGAGTAAAGGTACCTTTCGAACTGAAGCAATTAGAAGTATAAAAAAAGAGTTACACCAAGGCATTTCTCGGCCTACTACTCATGCTTTTAGGCATATGTGGGCAGAAGCTGTATTAAGAAGATATAGAGGTTCGGCAGGAAAATTCATAAGAGCAAACTTTAAACACATTGATGAAAGATTTTTTATGGCATACATCAGAAATAAAGAAACAAAAGCAATTTATGATGTAGCAAAACGAACCACAATTAGCCATATAGTTAAAAAACACTTAAATGATAAGGACAGTGCGTTTTCCGGTGGTTTTCATAGGTTTATTACTAGGGCAATAAAAGTTACAAATGTCGTAACCCCAGAAGAATTTGAGGGATTAGCTAATAGAATATCAAAGGAAAGAATTGTTGATATCAAGTCAAACCCTTGGTCTACTTGTCTCCTTAGAGTAGATACAGAACTTTCAGCAAAATGTTCTGAGGATGGTATACCTCAACGGCAAAACGCTTCACCAAGTTTTTGTTTAGGTTGCGTAAACGGAGATATAGATGTTGGCAACTTTACAGGGATAGTTGTTTTTATAAAATCTGATGTAGAAGCTTGTAGAAACAGTAACTTACCTTTTTTTATCAAAAAAAATAGCATGGAAACGTTAAGGAAAGCTATAAAAAGAGTACAAGAGTTGGACAGCCAGCAGCCAAATGAAATGTATAAGAAGTTTATCAAACACTTAAACGAATCTATTAAAATGGCTTTAAAAATGAAGAAGGGTAAATGATGGATAATTATTTTAACGAATTTCTTGGTGATGATATAAGTACCAAAGAAAAAAATCTACCTAGTTGGGTAAGCGAAAGTAATTCATCAAAAGAAGTTTATGACCAGATAAATAAGCTAAAAAAAACTAAGCAGAGATATATTCAAGGTCATTCATTGAAAAGTCATTTTAAAAAAAAATCTCTGTTTCTAATATCAAAAGAGGAGGCTGTTAAGGGAATTGGTACCGCTCCATCTATATTTAGATGTACAACTTACTCGAAGGGCTTACGGACTTATTTAGGTGAAATTAATGATGAACTAATAAATGACGTAAATATAAAAATATCGAAAAAATCAAAAGGATTACAAAACAAGTCAAAGGCAGAATTAAAGAAAACGACTCAAGATTGCTCAAAAGAGTTAACAGAGTTAAAAAAGAAGAACTGCGAAGAAATGTATACGATTTTACTTTCTAATATGCCTTTAGATATCAGACAAAAACTAGGACTGAAGAACCATCCCTAGAAAATATTAAGAGATGAAATTCAATTTTTATTACTGCTTTTGTAACCTAAGTTCCACAGCGATTAAGTACATTTGATAAAAGATCAATAGAATCAATAGTATCTCAAAAGACTTACTTAAGAAGCAGAATATACCCGCAATAGCATTACAGGTTGAGCTACTTAAAGAGATTCAAACAGAGATTTTCTGGAAAGGTATTAACATTAATTGTTTAGACAATGTTCGTCTTTCACTGAGAGACTTATTAAAGTACCTAGATAAAGAAAGCCAAGTTAATGTAATCACAACCTTTGAAGATGATTTAGATCATAGTGGTATTACTGAGACTGACTTATTACCTACTTACGGTAATTTACAAAGCTATAAAGATAGAGTTGAGTTATACGTTAGGCAGCATAACGACCACTTAGTTATCAGAAAACTTAAAACCAATAAGGCTATTACAGAGACCGAAATCAATGAGCTAGAGCGCATTTTGTTCGATGGTAAGGATATTGGTACTAAGCAAGACTATATTGATACCTACGGTGATAGACCCTTAGGTGAGTTTGTTAGAAGCATAGTGGGGTTAGATATTAACGCAGCTCAAGATGCCTTCGCAGAGTTCACACAAGTAGGAAAACTACGAGGTGACCAAATGACCTTTATGAATAATATCATAGCTTACTTAACTCACAACGGTACTATTGAAAGGAAGATGCTGTTTGAGCCACCTTTTACCAATGTTCATGACCGAGGCTTACTTGGTGTGTTTGATGATGCAGATGCCTCTAAGGTAATTAGGCTAATAGATAAAGTTAACGATAATGCGTTGGTTCTTAATGTGGGTTAATAACTGGTTAGGGCTATGTGTAAATCAAGTTTCAACGATCAAGCTCAGGAAGTTTAATGACTGCTTATGTTTACATACTAAGCCCAGAATCTAATCGAGCTATTACAAAGTTAGGTAAAGCGGTAGATGTAGCAAGCAGTTAAAAATTACATATACTTACAATTGAAGAAACTGCTTTTATCAATACATCTTTTTGGTGCAGGAGAATTACGGTGATATGTATAAGGAGAAATATTACCATAAAGCAGTACACTAATTGGCAAGTCAGTGGTGTTCAACGAGAATAACAACAACTTAAAACGGAAAAATACAGTTGGCTGTTTTCACTCCGTTCAATATTTTAGCCAACTATATTTTTCGCCGTAAGTAGGCGTTAGAGTTATTCGTGTTTCATTAACAAATTGGATTGTAATTATGTCCTATGAATTAGGTAAAAGATTAGTAATTGGTGTTGCTTCAAGTGCTATGTTTGATTTAACAGAATCCGATACCGTTTTCCAAACGAAAGGTGAAGAAGAATATAGAAAGTATCAATCAGAGAATGTTAATAACTCACTCGATAAAGGAATGTCATTTTCCTTTATTAAGCGATTACTTTCTCTCAATAACTTGAGTGATAACCCGGAATCAGATCCACTAGTGGAAGTAGTATTACTTTCACGTAATGACCCTGATACTGGACTACGTGTAATGCATTCAATTAAGCACCATAACCTACCTATCTCCCGAGCTATATTCATGCAAGGCAAGTCCCCCTACGAGTATATTCCGGCTTTAAGTATTTCATTATTTTTATCAGGTAATTCTTCTGATGTTAAAGAAGCAATAGAGATGGGATATCCTGCGGGTCATGTTCTAAATTCTGCAATTGTCGATGAAGATGACGATGATTTAAGAATTGCATTCGATTTTGATGGTGTCCTAGCTGACGATGAGTCAGAGACTGTTATGCATAACACGAAAGATGTCAATAAGTTCCATGACCATGAGACTACAAATGTCTTACAGCCTCATAACCCCGGACCATTAAAAGAATTCCTTGTTAAAGTGTCTTCCATTCAAAAGCTTGAAGAAAAACGGAAACTATCTAATCCTGAGTATATAAACAGGCTCAGAGTATCGATAGTTACTGCCCGGAATGCACCTTCACATGAAAGAGCTTTAAACACTCTAAGAGACTGGGGCGTTATGGCGAATGATGCATTCTTCCTTGGTGGTGTAGATAAAGGTTTAATTTTAGGTGTTCTTAAGCCTCACATTTTTTTCGATGATCAATCAGGCCATTTGGACTCTACAAGTCCAGTTGCTCCTTCGGTTCATATACCTTTTGGGATAAAAAATACGGACTGAACCTAAATCAATAACTTTGATAATAATTTTAAACGGAAAAAAAATACAGTTGGCTGTTTTCACTCCGTCCAACATTTTAGCCAGTATATTCACCGCCTAAGTACTTGTTATAGAGGTAAAGTATTAGTAGGTACTAACTAGGTAATAACATAGAAGTAGCATTGGTGACGTTTTTATTATTACTTTATAGGGGGAAATCGAGATAGGATTCCCTCATCTAGTTTTGACTGTTTCGTCGCTTAGTGACATTAATTACATGAAAAGCTTAATGTCTCTTAAGAGCCTTGAAGAAGACGTTAGGATTAGCGAGCTGCTAACTTTCACAATGCGCACAAAGTGATTATTATTGTATTTCAGTCTCGACACTTATGAATGAGTGTCAACTCTATGTCTAAACATCGATTTAGCTCGAAAATGTTATCTCTTGAAGCTGTTAATTCCGCTGATTCTTCTTGTTGAGATAATCTTATTCGTAATGTCTAATCACAATAAATAAAACAAGCCTTATGACCGCTTTCATCATCTAAAACAGTTAACGCAATTATTGCAGTGTTATTTAAAATGCCTGTTGCTTCTATAAATCAGTTTTGTGTAGATACTTTTTTGTTTTTAATCGTTGCTCTAGCGGCTGCTTATTAAGTTGAACGGCAAAAGTCGATCAAATCATAAGCTTTATTTCCATAATCCAATATTTTTTGCAATTCACTTTCATTAGTTAAATCATGAACAATTCCGCAATAAACTTTTTCTTCTTTCCAATCTTCACCTATGCCCAAAATCTCGCATTTCATCACAACAAAGCAAGCACTTAACTCAACTTTAGTTTTATGAAATCTTTCATTATTTGAAATATCACAACGCATATTTTTATCTGTATTATATATAATCATTTGTATCCATCCTTTTTATAAATAACTGATGCTATTTCTAACGCCATTCATGATGCCAACGTCTATTTATGTCCTTTGACATTGGTTTGTTTTCTACTTTTATAAAAACGCCCTATGGTTGCCCACGTAAAATTTAACAAAATATTTATGTTTAACAATATCGTAGATAAGACAAAGGAACGCTTCCATGTTCTGCGGGTCGCAATTCCTTTTGCTGATATTATCTATATTAATAATAACCTCTATATGTGTAATTGTAACTTCATATGAAGTCATGTCAATAAGGAAATAAATATCATATTTAATTGATTTGTCAAGAGAAAATACTATTGTGGCGATGGGGGATTATGTGAATAGACTTCATAAATGAGAGAATCTCAACAGGAGTCGCCAGCAAAAAAAACAGTTTCAGAAGATAATGATTTCAAGTGAATTCAATTTTTAGACATAAGACTGACACTCATTCCTAAGTTGTCGAGACAGAAAGACATTAATGATCACTTTGTGCGCATTGCTGACATTCCAGTTAAAAATTTTGCCATATATTTTCTAATTCATTAACTACTAGCGTAAACGATGTAATGCCCTTTTATAGGGAAGTCAGTATGATTTTTCGAGACGTGTTAGTAACACGCCCTAATATACATATGATTTAGCATTACTAGTTTCTAATACTCTGAAAGTATGGGATATTAGCGTTAATTAAATATTACTTATAGTGCGTTTATTGCTGAGACTTATACATAACAAGCTGTTTTTTTAATCGTCTAACTCAGCAGTTTAAAGATATTGGATATACCATTAAATACTTTCTTAAATATGGAATTAATAAAAAGGAATTCTTATGAAAAAATTATTAGCCCTTAGTCTTATTGTGCTGCTTACTGGTTGTTTTGGGCCTGAGAAATTTGATGCTTCAAGTGAGGTAACAATTAAAGAGTCTACACAAAAAATAGTTAGTGCTTTACCTGAAGCTAATCGTGAAGAATTCACAAAAGCGTTAATGTATTTTACCATGGGTGGTTCTGACGGATTTAAGTCAATGATGGGTGCCGCATTTTCGGGTAAATCTTCAAAGGTTTCTAATGAGGCGTTGGTAGCAGTCAACTTACAAAAAATCAACGGCTTAAACGGAGAGCAAATCTTAGAAAAGTACAAAGTTAACCTAGAAAAAGACAGAATTAAGCGAGAAATGAAAGAAGCAGAACGAAAAAAAGTTAAAGTTTTAAAAAATGAAGCTCAAGAGCTTCTTGATAGCAATAAGTTCAAAGAAGCTATTGCAAAATATAAAGACTTGAGTGAAATAACTTCTGGTGTAGAAGCCGCTGAAAGTGGAATAGAAAAAGCAACCAAGACTATGAATGAATTCACTGAAAAAATGAATTACATTGAGAAAGTCACAATAACTGAATTTTCAGCTAAACGAATCGATACATATTCTAAAAAAGCAGTGCCTGCTGTTAGAATTTCTCTTAAAAATAATGGGGATAGGTCTCTAGATAAAGTTAAAGTTATTGTTTATTTCCAAGACAAAAATGGGAATACAATTTTTGAAGAGGACTATCATCCTGTTCTTGTAAGTAAATATTCATCTGGTAGCGATAATAAGCCTTTAAAAGCTGGCTACGTAAAAGAAATGGAAAAAGGGAAATACTATACACTTGATTCTGCTTTAACTGACTGGATTGAAGGTAAATCGGTAGCTAAAGTAGTTGACGTTGAATTCAGTAAATCATAAAAACTCAACAAGTTGCTTAAACGGAAAAATAACATTTGGACATCGCTTTGCGATTATAGCCAACCATTATTTCCACTTAGCTTAGCGTTGAATTTCCAAAGTATCATGTTGGCTTCGAGAGGTGATCTATGAATGATGTTTTCAGTAATCTTAAATCTACAGTGTTTGGGGTTGTGTTTCTATCTGGGTATTTTCCAGTTAATATGATTCTAGCGTTTATATATGGTGACAAGTCAGATCTAGCAATTTCATTTCTAGTACCATTTTATGGTTTGTTTGTTGCGTTTTTTTAATAGGTATTAAATGAATAAATTTCTCTTATTTTTAGTTTTTATCCCTTTTTCTGGTATTGCATCCGAGTCGTTCATACATGAACATCCCGACTACAAAGCTTCAATTGACCTTGTTGAGCGCTTAGGAAAACATCAGGTAATCAAACAAACTGTCACAATGCAAAGAGAGCAACTCGAAAAATATGGAAGTAATATCGATAGCCACCTTAGTGTTTTAAGAATTCTTGGTTCAGGCTTTGCCATGACACAAACTGTTAAATTTCAGTTTGATAAATGGATTAATGAACTTAATGAACAACTTATAAGTTTAGGTAAAAAACAACTCACTAGAGCTGATGCCATAAAATTCTTTGAACCATCGGGAATAATCTATAATCAACAAATAAAACTAACTTGCCTTAATCCTTCAACTAGGGGATTAATTGATAGTGGCATCGATTATATTTCTACATATTATGACCAAGACATGGTCTACATTGATGAAATTGTAATTAATAAAAAAGCTTGCTCCTCGGACTAGACTTCAACATATTAAGTTGTTTAAACGGACAAAAAACAGCTGGCTTTTGCTCTTTCCTCGCTAATTTTAGCCAGTTATTTTATTGCCGCTTAGTAATTAGTTATCCATACAAAACCTAATCCGAATCAACATTCTCCCTCAATTGCCAGCTTCCGCTTTTGGCATGAGCTGAAGTAGCTAACAGTATACTGAGAGGACTTACCTTCTTTGCTAGACAGCCAACAAGTTACATTGTAACTTAACAATAAGAAGATTATTTAGAGTTTCAATTATGGGTGAACAAAAGTTTTTTTCTATTGAAGCGGCTTTAATGAATGACAGTAATATGATTAGTGCTGGCTTAATAGATTATAAGGTTCCTGATGAATCTGGTTTTTATTGTATTAAAATTCGAGATATAAATACTCTTCCTACTGGATTTAGTGCTGAGTTAAAGTCTAGAGATAGCAATGTAATATATATTGGTTTAGCTTCAAATAGCTTAAAGACTAGATTTTTAAATCAAGAACTACGAGCAAAAGGACATGGAACTTTTTTTAGAAGTCTAGGTGCTATATTAGGTTATCGACCTGAAGAAGGTTCACTTAATGAAAAGAAAAATAAACGTAACTATAATTTCAACAAAGTTGATGAGCAGTTAATAATAGACTGGATAAATACCAATGTTATGGTCAACTGGGTCTGTTGTGATAGTGATTTTGAAGCTTTAGAGACTTTATTAATAAAAAAATATACCCCGCTTATGAATTTAGCAAAGAACCCGTTAAAGCTTAAAAGACTAACTGAATTGCGCTCAGTATGCGTAAATATTGCCAATGCTTAACAAGTTTTTCTATTGGTCAGTTTAACCGGTTATTAAATATTATCGATACAAAATCTAATCCAAAATGTTACCTCTACTGGACTCCTTAATGTCTCCAAAGTGGCATAAGTGACGGATAAACCCAATCACTCAAGAAGCTTAGCTTTTAGCACTAATATTTATCAGTGCTAATGTTCCCTTGATGCGCAAAGAAGAAGTAATGATTTGAAATTTATATTGCTTGTTGAGGTCAACTGTAGACCTGTTAGTTGACCTAAGCAGTTCAACAGCTAACTTTAAAATATTTGGCTTAGCGGACATTAACGAAATCGGTTTTGAGACTCATTTCATGGTTATAAAAACCTCCATTATCTACGTCCCTTCTAAGATCAATACAGTTAGTGACACTCTGTCTCTGAACGCTAAAAACACGACTTTAAAGACATAACAACTTAATACTGTTACCTCTAATAATGTGACCAAATTAACTATGCCACTGAAGCTAATGCTTTGTTAAATATTTATTCGTTTATTGAAAGGATATTGTTGACAACGTTTACTATTTATAGCATTTTATTGTTTTTTTACATGCAATTAGACTTGCATACCATAAATAATATTGAAAAAGGCAAGTATAGGGAAACTTATACACGCAAAAAGACCAGCCTTCACGATTTGCGAAAGGTAGTGGCTTTACCAGTGCGTGTTACCTTACTTGATTTTTTATATTTAAAGGAACTAATTATGAAAATAATAGGCAAATATTTATCAATTACAGGCGTACTGCTTTCTATCATTTTTCCACCTTTTGAAAATGGAACTTATAGTGGATATGGCTTTATATTTCAGCAATATCAAACATTCTTTGGAACAATGAATGTATATGATTTTATCAATATGCAGCAATTATTCCTTCAAATAGTAGCCATTTTATTTATGGGATTATCTATTTCTTTTTTTAGTAAAAATAAAACTGAAAAGGCAGATGATGTATATAGAAAGTGTCCTGCTTGTGCTGAAGAGGTTAAAGTGGAAGCTAAGCTGTGCCGTTATTGTCATACAGATTTACCTGAAATAAGTGAATCAGAGTATAATGAGATGCTAGAGATTATTCATAAATCGTAAGCAATAAATCGAGTAAAAAACATTAAAGGAAAAGTTACGACATTTATTAGTGATAAGAGATACGGCTTTATAAAGGGTGAAGACTCGACTAGTTATTTTTTTCATTATAATGATTTTATAAATAAAAGTGATCTAAGTAACTTGTGTGATGGATTAGAAGTAAAATTTTAACCTAAAGCAACACCAAAAGGATACAGTGCGTCTAAATGTGAATTAACCACGACATATATAATTGACACATATGAGCAACCCAAAAAGTTAATTTATTAGTTTCGTCGATCAATTAGTACTGTCAAATTTTACTCAATAATTTACCAAGGAAACTAAGAATGAAATATCTATATTGTAATGCAACATTGAAAATAACATCGGTGCTTGCTGGTATTATACTCATAGCTGGTTGCTCTAGCGCTACTGAACTTTTTAACGCATCATCAACACCACCTCCTGTAGTTATTGAAAAAACCAATTTGAATGAGCATGGGGTGCCTTTCTCTTTACGTAAAAGGTTTGATTTGGTCGTCAATGATGGGTGGCGGATAGACTGCCTCCAATATAATAACGATGGCCGTGATGTTGAACCCATTGTTTTTGGTCGAAATCATGGTAAAACGCTTGTGTTTTTTCAGGCAAACCCTGCATGGGGGCCACTACCTAGTAGTGGGGCTTGGGAAATTAAAAACATTGCCACTGTGAAAGATGAGGATAATAATGCTGAAGGATTGATTATTGACTATGATTTTTTTCATAGTGGTCATTCTAAAGCTCAGCTTTCTATCGACAATTCGGGTAATGGTTACATGTTAGTTAAATGGTATAAAGATGCTAAAAAGAATGATATGACGAACATTAAACTCTCAGAACTAGGGAGTTGTGAGGTTGTTTTGCATGGGGATTATATAAGTAATCACAACATATGAGTGTAGGGTGTGATATACAAGTCCAGTGATTTTGTCGATGGTATGTCACTCAAAAAGTAATGGGAATTTAATTAACCCTACTAATGAATTAACCCAAGTTTCGGATTCCGAAAACCAACTTACAAGGAAAGATAAATAAGTGCTTACCAATCTTATTAATGGCATTATCTTCTTCGGCTTCAGCTAACACCGTTCATGGAAATATAAAGTTATTTAACTTACAAAAAGGTTCACCCGATTCACATGACGTAGTTATTGAAATAAATTATAGACTTGCAGAAAAGTGTAATAGTGCATTACCAGTAGAGAAAATAGTGGAAGAAGAACTGCAATGTTGGTTCATTACTGATGTATATTAGCAAATGGCGATTCGTAGTAAATATCATCTAATACAAGAAGCAAAGTATCATGTTTTAGATTACTTGTATGCCTCCAGTTGGCACAAAGCAGTCCTTAAAGGGCTGTTTTTTGTTTCTATTTAAAGTCAGCAAAGTGGCATAAGTGACGATTAAACAAAATCCCAAACCGGTTAGTTTTTACCACTAATATTTGTAGGTTTTAATGTCCCCTTGGTGCATTGACGAAATTAGCTACAAATAAATTGCCATATATTTTCTTATGCTTTTTGCACACTTTCACCCGAGAAGATGAGATAAAAACATGCTTTCTTCAAAACTCATTAAAGGAAAATGTTAAACGCTTGATATACTGAGAATTTAAAGGTAAATTTTATTTCTAATATAAAGATTTAGACTGTTAATTTCCTGTAAAAAAAATAGGCTTTTGTCCGCCTAATAAGTGTTGTACGAATACGTTATCTCACATATTTGAGGAATCAAAATTGGATTTACATTTACTCTTAAAATTTGGTAAGTCAGAAAATTTACAAGAGCTATGTCAAAATGGTGAACTTTATATGGGAACATTAAAGTCTTATCGAGAGTCAGATAACTCACAGGTGTGCGATAAGAATGAAGGTGCCCATAAAGTAGCTTATCACCCAAAAGTAATTTTGAGCAGGCTAGATTCAGAAAGTGGAAAGAATGTCGAAGTAGGCACATTTGAGAATATTGTGCACAGGGAGTTTAATAAGGCTTATGAATCTACAAGAGTTTATTGTATGTATTACGCAATTACTCCGGTGAATAATATCGATACTTTATCCTCTATTATTGATCATGAGCTAATTGAAAAATTTGAGTATGATTCAGTTACTGTAATTTTTGATCTTAAATCATTTTTTGAAAGACTAGATAATCATTTCGATAAATCATATAGAAGAGATGTTGTTAATTATGTAGATTTTCGGAAAATAAATAGGCTACTTACACCTTTTGACAAAGACCTGAGTTTCAAACATCAAAATGAGTTTAGAATTTGCGTACCGAATGTATCGGGTGATGACGCATTAAAAACTCATATCGGCTCTATTGCTGATATATCATTTGTAGTTGGAATTGAAGATATTGATAAGATTTCTGTAGATATTAATTCTCAGATTACTTTCAGAAAATGCGTATAAGCCATTCAAGCAGGACAAGTAACAGTTGGCTATTTACTCCTTCGTCACTTATTTTAACCAACTACTTTTAGCCTTTTATTGAGGCGTTATCGATACAAAAACTAATCCGAAATCAACTTTAGTCTTTTAGTGCTAATGTCTTCTCTGTGGCAAAAGTGAATATTACATAAAACGTCTCAATCTCATTTCATGTCTAGAAATCTCACTATTGATGTCTATTCACATAATACCTATTAAAACAACGCAACAAACAAACAAACCATAAAATGGCACAAGAAAAGAAATTGCTAGATCTGACTTGTCAGCATATAAACGCTAGAATCATATTAACTGGAAAATACCCAGATAGAAACACAATCCAGAACACAGTAGTTTTAAGGTTGCTAAATAAATTACTCATAGATCACCTCTAGAAGCCAATATGGTAGTATTTAATTTATCTTAAGTTTGTGTCCATTTTTAGGATGCCAAAAGACTCAATTGCTGTTGTGAATAATAATATTGAAGCCGACGTTAGATAATAACCGTTAATGCCAGCAATGTGCCTTGAGTTCATTTTAAAGGAAGTGTGAGAACGATTTTTATGGTGGCTTTGTTCAAACTCAGGCTGAACGACTTACTGGCAAAAAGTCATCATAAAAAAATTCATATTTTTATCATGGGCAACGTTTGCTATCGGGAAATTGCCAGAGGAATGTGATTGCTCAACTATGTCCGCTGTAGATCAAAACATACAAATTATTTCAGTGTGATTTCTAAAATCCTAACTTTTCCTCTGTTGCAGCTGGTGACCTTAGAACAATGAACACTGGTAGCTTTGCCCTCACCAAAAGCTAACGTCAAAAAAGTGCGCTAAGAGGAAGCTAGGAACTCGTTAATCCTAAGGTTTGCTGAAATCCCATTGCTGTCAGTGGAGTCCATTTTACTCATGGGTTTATAAAAGTGATATAGCTATCAAATTGCGATATACATTTATCCCATTTGGATAATTAGGTTACACCACCATTATTGTTAGCTATTTTTACAATTTCGAATTATCCAATTAACCACCCCACTTATGTATTTGAAAGTTATGTTTTAATTGTTTTTGGGTGTATAGTTTACTTACTAATAAAATTTGTTGTATTAAAGATTTTCTTCCAAATTACGGAATGGTCTAAATAAAGGAATATTAAATGAAATTGTATTACGTTTCTTTTTTTTGTATATCTCTGATAATGAGCAATGCTGTCAATGCTGGTATTATCGATTTCACATCAGGTATATATTCACCTAACTTCACTATGTTAACTTCTTGGCAAGCAACAATTGAAACGGAAGAGTACGGGATCTTTACTGATGAATGGGATATAGAACATTTTTTTAATAATTCTAATTACTCATTTACAGGATATACTGGCGATGAAATTTCATTTACATTGAACAACTCTAACTCTATTTGGAGTTTATCTTCTGGAGGATCAATAGGGGGAACATTGGAAGTTATAAGTAATAAAAATTCGTTATCACTTAATTTTTCTACTCAAAATGAGTTTTCAGATGTGGCTATAATGCTTAGAAATTTTGATACTTGGGATGTTATGCAAATTCGTCAATCAAACAATATATCTAACCAAAATTTCATTCAATTTGAAGATGGAAATTTAAGTGAAAGTGTTTGGGCAATCCAGCAATATGATACGAGTTACTTTTTTACTTCAGTAAAAGTACCAGAACCATCTACATTTGCTATTTTAGCATTAGGAATGATGGTGTTAGCATCACGAAAGTTTAAGAAGTAATTGACCTCTTTGTTGTAAATCCTAGACGACATCAACACTAAAAATTCAGCACTCCTAGAATTTATATTAACTTCCCTACGACCGCTGTGGTCGCATTGGAGACATTAGGTTAGCTTTAAAATATTTGCCATATATTTTCTAATGAATTAGTCGTGTCGTATTAGTGAGAAGTCTCCATACAAGCTATTAGCTATACAAAATGTTTTCCCTGATGGATTAGGCGATGAATAAAAATTTAAACATTGATAATTTCGTACTGTATCCTTTAGCCATTTCAATTCCTTGCTTTTTCTTAACAGGGTTTACTGGTCTAAAGATTTTTACTTGGATTGCTTTATTAGGTGTACTTCCGCTTACATGCATTTTAGTTTTCGGAGCTATATGTCTTGTTTGGGAGTTCTTGGATGACATTTTCCCTGAATTTAAGGGGAAAAATTTATTGGTTATTACATTAGTATCAATTTTTGCCATCCTACTTTTAATGGCCATTTTCTCTGGCGATCCAACATCTAATTGTGGTAAGTATCGAGGCGCAGAACTTTGTTGATGGAATGTATAGCTAACCATTCAAGTAGGACAAAAAACAGTTTGCTGTTTCGTGTATCAACATTTTAGCAAACAGTTTTTTGCCCCTTAATGGGGCATTGGGCTCATGATAATATCAACTAAGGAGTATTATGAATAAAGTATTGATTGTCTTCGGATTACTTATGCTTACGGGATGCGCACAACTTCAAGTAGGGCATAAAGAATTTTATAGCCAAGTTTCACCCAAGAAATATCCGTTGACATCAAATGTTATGGTATTTGAATACAGTAATGTTGATCTAAATGAGCTATACGAATTACTTTACTCTGATCTTCTAATTATTGGTAAATCAAGTTTTAACGGTCCATATGAAAATCCAACCCAAGCTTTATCTTATGCTAAGTCAATAGGTTCAGACGTTTTTATAACAACGGCTCAATTTAAAGAAACACGAACATCTTTTATGAATATGATAACACCGACATCAAATACCACTTATGTTAGCGGTTATAACGGTAGTGGCTCTGTTTATGGCACGGCAACGACATATGGCACAAAAACAACTACGATACCTATTCGAATTAATCGCTATGATCAAGAAGGGTTTTATCTAAAAAACCTTAACAATATTGACGTTTTGTGGGAAAGAACTATCGATCAATATAAGGAAACTGCTCATAACTCTATTTCTGGTATTTGGGAGAATGAGAGTTACCACATACATGTATTTCAATCAGGAAAGCAAATTGTTTCATTTGTTGACTCAATTATCAGTGGTGATGATTCGTGGTCTAAAAATCAGTTAAAAATGATCTTTAGCACTGATACTGGTAAAGGAATATATTTAATGGGAAATAAAACTCCTATGCCTGCTAATTTTACTATAAATAAATTTGGGCACCTTGAAATAAAATTGATATCAAGTTCAGAATCATTTTCGTTTGCTAAAAAGCCCTAACGCTTTGCTAAACGGTGTCAAATCCTAAGGTCAGCTGTGTGGTATGACCTGAGCTTTGTTGATGGTTGCTCTACTTCCGCTTATACCACTTTGCTGATATTAGCACTTACTGGCTAGAACTGAATTCAGATTATTTTTTGTATCGATAACACCTGTTAACAGGCAAAAATTTGTCGGCTAAAATAAGCGACGAAGGTGATAATAGCCAACTTTTTTTTGTCCGTTTGAAAGTCTTGTTATGTGTTATTTTCTGGGAGCTCTTTAATGACGACAAAGTAATAAACCAAATACCCTAACCAAGAAATAAAGAAGGACATGAGAAACCAAATAAGTTTATGCATGCCTTTTGCTTTTTTAGATATCAAAGCGAGAACCCAAGGTAACATTCCTATAATTAATATGATAAAAACTATTAACATTTGCCAAATACTTACTCCGCCCAAAATAGATTCCTTTTTAAATTGATACTACAAAAACACAGCTTATTATGGAGACTTCTCAGTAATAATCGTCCCAAAAATATTATTTAATTGACATTAATATAACATAATTTCAACCATTTAGTAGTAAATGATGACCACGAAATTTGTTTGTTGAGCTTTAGTTAGTGAATAACAGCAGATATAGCTATGTATTGACTTGAAGTGGCTCAAGGTTAAATAATTATTAGTAGGAAATGATGATCATGAGATTAGTTTGTTGATCTTTAGTTAGTGAATATAGCGCCTTTTTGACTTCAAACAGCAACGATAAGCGACTAATTACAGCTATTTTGTACAAATTATGCAGACATTAGTTTTTAGTGAGAAATATTGAGCACGAGCATCAATCTTTAGTGGGAAATAACGATCACGGCTTCTTTTTAGTGGGAAATATTGATAACGGGCACCAATCTTTAGTGGGAAATAACGATCACAGCCTCTTTTTAGTGGGAAATTATGAGCACGAGATACATTTATTGAGCTTTAGATAGTGAATAACAGCAGATATAGCGTCTTTTTGACTTCAAACTTCAAGGTTAAGTTATTAATTACAGCTGTTTCGAACAAATTGTGGAAATATTATTTTTTAGTGAGAAATACTGATCGCTAGCAACATTATTACAGGGTATAAATTTTGTTTGTCGCATTATATAACATTCATTTATGCCATCAAGCTGTCAGTTTGGATAGGTTAATATCATTGACTTAGTGATCTAAACTCAAGCTATTTAGCCCTATAAATTAATTTACTAATCTTTTTAGGGTACAAGCTAATAATTCTTAGTGCTATTACAATATAATCTAAGAGAAACGTACATTGGCACATACAAGCTAGTAGCAACAAACGACCGCTATCTGATACCAATAATGACACCACCAAAATAGTATCATAAAACATATTAAACACATTGTTGACACCCCTATTTGTTGTTGATACCCTTTATTGATACTAAATAGGGGCATAGGAAAATGAGAACATTCGCTTACTTGAGGACATCAACTGATAACCAAACCATAGGCCAACAAATGATGGTTATCGAAAGCTCTGGCTATAATGTCGAGCCACATAGACAAGTTAGTGAAGTTGTTTCAGGCAAGACACCTGCACTAAAACGTCCTGAATTTGCACAGTTGGTTAGTAAGCTAGAAGCTGGCGATACATTGGTAGTTAACAAGTTAGATAGGCTAGGACGTAACAACGTAGATTTACAGACTACTATTGAAACACTTCTAGCTGATGACATCAAAGTCGTATGTTTAGACCTACCAGTTAGTGACTTAAGTAGCGCAGAAGGTAAATTGATGTTACAGCTATTCGCCTCATTCGCAGAGTTTGAACGTAACCGTATTAGTGACCGTACTAAAGAGTCTTTAGCTAAGAAAAAGGCGGATGGTGTTAAGTTAGGTAGACCTGTTGCAACAAGCACGACAGAGCAAGTGCAGAAGTGCAAGTATACAGGGCTATCTCAAAGTAAGTCAGCTAAATACCTCAGTATCAGTATTGCCACAGTTAAGCGACATTGGAACAAGTAATTATTCAATACCCCTTTTCAAAGCACCGTGTAGTCCCCTTCACTGACAAGTAGTAATTTTTTAAAAGTTGAAAGTTGACCTCAGAACGCTAACTTATGTTTGTAAAAATAATATCAAGAATAAATATTATTAACATAACGCATTGTTTGAAAATTTTTCAAACCCTCTTTTCACTCTTCGAACAATTAAACGGCATTCACTAAGCTGTTGAATGGCATTAATAAATATGGAAGGCTGATATTTATTAAACTGAAGAAAAAATAATTTAATCCTTCTAATAAGTTTTATATGCTTTTATAGCTCTCGGGTGTAATTATGGATGAACTATATTGTCAGAACTGTCATGTGGAAGTCAGTGAGGAAAATAGTCATTGTAAGTGCTGTGGTCATGACTTGCCCACACCTTCGAAGGGTTCATATTATAATCCAGAACAATGGTTCTCTCAAAACAGCCCAAATATAAAAGAAAAAAACAGACCTGAATACATTGATTATCCTAAACTTAGCGTAGGTGTTACAACCCAATGTAAATATACATTAATAGTGAGATTTTCAGACATGAAATGAGATTTTAAAGTTTTATGTAATATTCACAATTGCCACAAACCCGACGTATTTCTGAATGAAAAATCGACCTCAAAACAGTCAACAATGATACAAAACCGGACGTTACCACCAATAGATATTAAGCTAATTAGAATGTTTGTTATCTATCTTATTTCTGACAAAGAGGTAGCCTTCCACATACTCAATAGCTTCCATTATTGTCTTAAAATTCAATTCGATTTTTCAATGAGTATGTTATTCTACTTATGAAAACAGCAGTGAGAGTCCTCATAGGTAAGATGATAAGCTAAGCTAAAAAGGAATTTACCCCATCAAAAACACCAATATATTATTAAGTATTATAATCGCCCTATTAGTTCTAATATTTTCTTACCCTAAAGTGAGGGAATATTTAGATGAAAGAAAGCTTGAAGAAGTTGCTGAAAAGTCCATTAATGAGCTAATGGCGAAGTATAGAGCCTGTAGTAAGATATATCCTAAAGGTACTTTTCCTCCCCAAACAGCAGAGCAGTTAGCGGTCACGAGGAAGGCTCTGAAGGAGGAAGAGGATAGTATACTCCCTGATTTTTCAGACCTTCAAGCAGACTTAAAGCTACTCAAGTATGAGATAGGATTTACTAGAACAAGTACAGGCTCGTATAATCAAGTTTTCAAGAAGTGTGCTGAGGGAGGTATTGAGTACGCTAATCCTGAACTATACGAAAAATTTTCTAAAGAACGGACGGATAAATACCTAAGCCGCAACGATGTAATAAAGGTTGAGAAAGAGCCTAAAACTATGGAAATATGTAATAAGATGTATCCTAAAGGAGTCTTTCCACCCCAAACGGAAGAAGAAATAGCGGAACGTAGGAAAGTTCTATTAGCTAAATATGGGGATTCCCCCTCTAAAAATGAAATATCAGCTGTAGATCATTGGATGATCAAATATAAGATAGGTTTTACTAGAACAAGTGCTGGGCGTACAGGAAGAGATCCAAACCAATGCTATGGGGGGGATATCGAATATATGGATAATGAACTATTTATGAAAATTGTAATACAGATAAAAAACTCAAGTATTTAACACTTATAAAAACGTTAAAACCTCATTATCTTGGGTTTGGTTGTTGATATTTATCTATATATTGTATTTATCTCAAATGATTCATTAAAGAATATATGGCAAATATTTTAAAGCTAATGCCTTCAATGCGCACTTTCAAGATGGTATTTAAACTGAAATATTATGACTTATTACGTTTCAAAAGTTATAAGTCCTTTGCATTACCTTTTTTGTGATAAATCACCCCAACATCGAACATTCTGATTAGTTTCAGTATGCCAAAGTTTAAAACCCTCACCAAATAAGAAGCTTAATCCTGCTAAGGCTAAAAACGGCAATGTGTGAGTTGTCATAAAATCCGTTAACCATTAAATATCACTAGTTATAAAATCACCAAGCTTTAAGCTTCATCATAACTTTTCAGATAACCTGAAAAGTTATGTACGTGTTTTCTGTTGGTATAGGAAGGTTACATTACCTTAATTCGACACTCAATTGTCGCCCATTACTAAATAGGTTTTGTAGTCACTAATGATATACTACGCTCATTAGTATGAGAAATTACGGGTGTATTTTTCTTGTCATTTAATGGCTAACTGACCACTTTTATAAGAGACTCCTTTTAAGTCATTATGTCTCAAGTTAAGCACTGTAAATTGTGTTAATAATCTAATGTTTACAGCAAATTATTCGTAATAAAAAAGCGAAGGTTAGCCTGTATATCTATTTAAGGTACATATTGAAAATAACGGTCCAAAGACAAAGTATTGACCACCAGAGTATAATTGTTTTTCGTGTTTTATTATTTCTGTATGTTTTCTTTAATGAAGCAATAGCTATGATAAGTATAGGAAAAAAGATAGAGCCGGAAGCAAAAGCAAAGACATTCCAAACAAGCGTAGGGTGGTCAAAAATATCTGCTCCTCCGGTTTCTTTCATATCCATATAGAATAATGAACCAAATGCTACAAACCACGATAGTAACACTAGTGACAATGGCCAGCCGTTATCTGAGTTATTTGGTAATGTATTTTGGGTATCAAATTCATATTTTTCGTCTGTATTATTTGCTATAGAATCAGATATGGCTTCCTCTTGATAATTTTCAGCACCAACAATAACTCCTTTGGGTGGCACTACCTCGCCCAGCTTTAGGTAAATCAATATTGATAAGGGGATTAAACCTATTCCGTAAAACACTACTAAGCTAAGGGAGATAAAAAACAAAAAAAACTTTTGTGCTTTATTAATACTTTGATACCAATTTTTCAATTGAACTCTCTTTTTCTGCTAAGGATTATATTTTGTATGCACTATTCTATATATAAATTTGTTTAACATAAACGATAAAGTTAAGACTTATAATCTGATTAAATTTAATACAAGCAAATAATTCATTGCCACTTTGTTAGCGTTACGCCATCGTCAATAAATGCCACTTTCAAGACGGTATTTCTTCTGACGTTTCAAAAGTTTTAAACGCTTTGCATTACCTTTTTGTGCTCAATCCCCGTAATATAAACATTCTGGACAATTATAGTGATGCATAAAGAAGTATTTAATAGTTAGAAATAGTGATAACGAGATTAGTTTACTAAGCGTTATTAGTAGGAAATAGTGATCACGAGAAACTTTTGACTGGGTATAATTTGAAGTAGAGTCGTTTTGCAGAACATTCACTAATGCCACACTGAAGACGTTAGCATTTGAGAGTTTATATTGAAAAAATTGGTATGTTTTGATCTACAGCGGACATTTGTTAACAACCACATTCCATTAACCGTTTCCTGATAGCGGTCGTTCCCCGATAGATAAAAACATGAGTCTTTTGATGGTGATTTTTTGCCAATATCTCTTAAGCCCGAACAAGAACAAAGCCACCAAAGCTGTCGTTCATTGTTCAATTTGTAACGATCACTTTGCGCATTGCTGACGATAGAGTTTCCTTCACTAATGGCAGTTACCAGACCTGAAGTTGACGTTAGTTTTGAGGATCACTTTATATGATGATTAGCCTTTATTGAAAGTAATAATTACTTGTTACTATTAATTTTGTCGTAAAGTTTAGTTGCAATATCTTGGGCTTCTTCTAAGCCCGATGAAGATAGTTTAGTAGCTACGCTATCTCGCTGATTTTTAGTGTATTTAGAATCATCCAATACAAATTGTACAGAATACCAAGCATAGGCATACTTATTATCTGCTGTTACACCCTCACCTTTAGAGTACATATACCCAAGATGGCTTTGCGCACCAATATTCCCTTGCTCAGCTGCTTTATTAAACCATTCAAAAGCTAGTTTTTTATTCTCTGGAATAATAATAATGTCGCCATAATAGTACATTCGCCCAAGAAAATACTGAGCATCCTCGTAACCTTGCTTTGCAGATTTTATACACCATTCAACAGCTAACTTTTTATTCTCAGGAACACCTGTACCATTAAGGTACTTAATAAAAAGATTAAATTGGTCTTGAGCATTATCTTGATCAACTTTGCCTTCCTCAAAAAATTTAGAAAATTTTGCCGTTTGCTCTTCCGTTGCATTACTTACAGGGATGGACGCTATTGAACACACATTAAAACCGAATAGTAAATATAGAGCTAGGAGTGCTTGCTTCATCCTGAATACCTTTTATAGATTTTGAAAGTCGAGTATATACTTTTAGATTAAAATTTGGGAGAGCAACACTTATCTTTTGTATTACTAGGATATGAAAACAACGATTGATACAAGCTAAAGTAAGTTGTTTTCGTATCTAAATAGTTAATTTTAAACTAATTCCCATTCAGTAAAGTGTCCTAAATGATACGAAAGCTGACATTAAAATTAATTGCTTTCGAGCTGTTTGCAGTGTTAAGAAAACGTAGACCTACCTTATCTTGACAGGCAACTAAGCCACCATTGCCGCCAGTCACGAAGTTACATTGGCATGACTTGAAGTGCCAATCAATGACGTTCACCAACGTCAGCAGTTTTATCAGATATTTTTCTAAAAATTGAAGTGAGATAGTTAAACTAGGTGAATTTTATATTTGTCTATGAATGATTGATCTTCTGTAATTCAACAATTTCATTATTTCATTATTTAAGGTAACTTTATAGGCGCAATAGTATTTAGGATAAGTAGAGTCATGATTTCTGCAACAAATATGGAACATTATATGATTATCGATGGACTGGAGATATCCCCACACCTCTTGGAAATATCTGAACTCAATAATTTTAAAAATGGCTCTCTAATTATATCCGAAGCACCTAGAGAGTTTATAGGAACAGCTAAGACAACTTTAAAAATTAGTTGTAATGTTCATGGTGCTGGATGGGAGTGGGGAACTCCATGGTTGCCTACTATTGCAACACTAAAAAGGCTTGGTGGTTGCCCGAAATGTAAAGGGAATTATCGATTTTCTGCTGAAGAAAG
>NZ_JACGVV010000011.1:0-124257 GCF_014077405.1 Colwellia sp. BRX10-9
GTTGTTGAAGCGCCTGTTGTTGAAGCACCTGTTGTTGAAACCACGGTTGTTACCACACCGTTAGTTGAAACAACGATCGTTGAAACGACCACGGTTGATACACCGGTAGCTGAAAAGCCAGCAGTTGAAACTACTGTTGTAGCAACAACTACGGTTGAGACAACAGTAGTTGAGACAACCGTGGTTGAAACAAGCAAAGCAGAAGTTCAACAAGATTTACCTTTTGATGAACCTCAAGTTGCAGAGCAAGAAGTTGAAACTGCAGTTGAAAAGCCAAAGCGCGTTATTTCAAGAAAACCAAGCCCTAAAGTGAGCTCAAAAGCCGGGAAAGTTTCTAGTAAAGGTAGTAAGCCAGGTAAATCATCTGCGCCAATGACTAAAACAGAATCAATTACCACCATGAATGAAGTTCCTACGGACTTCATTGCTAGTGAAGATCGTGTCAAGCATGCTTCATCGGGTAAAATGGCAAGAGTATCTAACGCAGTAAGTCGTAGTGGTGCAGGTCCAACTAAACCATAGGCCTATATAGCGTATATATTTACCACTAGGTAAAATTAAAAAAACCAGTCACTAGACTGGTTTTTTATTGTCTACGATAGAGTAAAACACCCTTTACAAAGCGGTAAAGGGTCGTTTATTGAGATAAAAACGCCTAAGGGAAATTTAAATTGACCTTAATAGAGATGTCTACAGCGATCATAAAATTTTAAATATCATCAAACATCACATAGTTAGCACTAAAGTACCTCTTACTTATAAAACAAGGTTGCAAACAAAGGGTTTTAATTCCTAAAACATATAACCCTTCCGCTGAGATACTCTAAACTTAAACTGAGCTTAATGGGGTAAGATCATCGTCTCATACCATTAATCACCGTTAGATTGGCTTATGAATAAAGGAGCATAAAGTTATTTAAGTTTCAGAGGTAATGTATATGAGTGTTATTTGGAAGAATCATGCAAGTCGACTGGTGGACTTCGTTAATAATAATAACGAAGTTCAAGCACATCTTTATCTTGAACAGCTAATGCTGTTTCCTTTAGATATTCAAGATAAAATAATCAATGACATTAGCCACTTGCCATATTGCAATTGTGAGTCCGTCTCAAACATCATCAGCCAATATATGATGTTTGAGCTTAAGTGATGACAAATCTATTTAACGAGATAGCTGCTGTTCTCTTAATTTTGCCACTTCATCACGTAAATTAGCAGCTTGTTCAAACTCTAGATTTTGAGCATGGTTAAGCATTTCACTTTCAAGCTGCTTAATTTTTTTATCAATATCTTTAATTGATAATATTTTATAATCTGAAGCTTGCTCAGCTACATTTAATAAGGTGTTACTTGAAGATACCGTACCATTATGAAGTGCATCACTAATTTTGCTAATGACTCCCCGAGGCGTAATGTTATTATCAAGGTTGTATTGATGTTGCATCTCACGTCTTCGTTCAGTTTCATCAATCGCTTTTTTCATAGAGCCAGTGATCTTCGCCGCATATAAAATAGCTCGACCATTAATATTACGGGCAGCACGTCCAATCGTTTGAATAAGTGAACGCTCTGAGCGTAAAAATCCCTCTTTATCTGCATCTAAAATCGCCACTAAGGAGACTTCTGGCATATCTAAACCTTCACGTAACAAGTTAATACCAACGAGCACATCAAACTTACCTAAACGAAAGTCACGAATAATTTCAACACGCTCGACGGTATCAATGTCAGAATGTAAATAACGGGCTTTTACATTATGTTCATCTAAGTAATCAGTAAGATCTTCTGCCATTCGCTTGGTTAGCGTGGTCGCTAAAACACGCTCTTGTATCACGACACGTTTTCGAATTTCTGATAATAAGTCATCTACTTGTGTTTCGACTGGACGAACTTCGATGATAGGATCAAGTAAGCCTGTTGGACGAACTAATTGCTGAGCAATTTCATTACCTGACTTTTCAATCTCGTAATTACTCGGTGTCGCTGAAACATAAATAGTTTGTGGCGCTAACGCTTCAAACTCATCAAACTTCATTGGACGGTTATCCAATGCAGATGGCAAACGAAAGCCATAGTTCACTAGGTTTTCTTTACGAGAACGATCGCCTTTATACATAGCACCTATTTGCGGCACGGTTACATGCGATTCATCAATAATTAATAAACCATCGTCAGGTAAATAATCAAATAAAGTCGGTGGTGCTTCCCCTTCCCCACGCCCTGATAAGTAACGAGAATAATTTTCAATACCCGAGCAATAACCCAGCTCTGTCATCATTTCAATATCGAATTGAGTACGTTGCACGATGCGTTGCTCTTCAATTAAGCGGTTATTATCCTTTAAAAAAGTTGCTCGCTCTTTTAACTCGATTTTAATTTTATCTATTGCTGATAAAATTTTATCTCTTGGGGTCGCGTAATGTGTTTTAGGGTATACGGTTACTCGATCTAGCGTGCGGTCAACTTGTCCAGTCAGCGGATCGAACATCGACAAACGTTCTATTTCTTCGTCGAACAATTCAACACGTAATGCCAAACGATCTGATTCAGCAGGAAATATGTCAATAACATCACCGCGCACCCGATAAGTTGCCCGTTGGAAAGCGACATCGTTACGCTTGTACTGTAATTCAGCTAAGCGTCGTAAAATATCGCGCTGGTTGATAATATCGCCAACACTAATGTGTAGCATCATCTTTAAATACGAGTCGGGGTCACCCAAACCATAAATAGCAGACACTGAAGCGATAATGATAACATCTCTACGCTCTAGCAAGGCCTTAGTAGCCGACAAGCGCATTTGTTCGATATGTTCGTTTACAGAGGCGTCCTTCTCTATAAAAGTATCTGTTGTTGGCACGTAAGCTTCTGGTTGATAATAATCATAATAAGAAACAAAGTATTCGACCGCATTATTTGGAAAGAACTCTTTCATCTCACTATAAAGTTGTGCAGCAAGGGTTTTATTAGGGGCAATCATCATTGTCGGACGATTTAAGGTCGCAACTACATTGGCAATAGTAAAGGTTTTCCCTGAGCCAGTAACGCCTAATAGCGTTTGATGCGCTAAGCCATCTTCAATACCATCAACTAACTGTTTAATCGCTGCTGGTTGGTCACCATTAGGGGTGTAATCTGACTTTAAATCCATTGATTTCATTAAGAAACATCCTTTGCTTGGGTAAATTCATGCGGAAATTGTTTATCAAATAAACGGTATGAGATCATCGCCATTATAAAATTGCCAAAGACTCCACCAATGAAAAACCCTTCAAGACCATAATAAACACTGCCTAAATAGGCTAAAGGAACATAACAGACAAAAAGTCGGATAGCGCTAAGCACTAATGCGACTAACGGCTTATGAAGTGCATTAAAAGAAGAATTAGTTAAAATAATGACGCCTTGAAAACCATAACCTAAGGGAAGTATCCAAATAAAAAGTACAATAATATCTGCTACCGCTTGTTCTTTAGAGAAAACATCGGCGATAAATGGCGCAATTAACACCAGTAGAAAATAAATAAGTAATTGTAATACCATGATAAACTTTGTTGATGCTTTATAGCTTGTCTCAACCCTATGCATATTACCAGCACCAAAATTTTGGCTAATAAAAGGAGGTAAAGTCATCGACATAGCCAGCACAACTAAACAAGCTATAGATTCAATACGAGAGCCAACACCAAAGGCTGCAACAGCCGACTCACCATAATTTGCTACAATAGCGGTTAAAATAGCAGCGGCTATTGGCGTAAGCATATTAGCTCCCGCTGCTGGTAAACCGATATGTAAAATACCTCGACTCGACGCAATAAATGTTTTCAAAGGTAACAGCGTAGTGTGAATTAATTGTCGCTTGATACCAACAATATATAAAACCAGTAAGAGTCCAAAAACCCAAGAGATTAGCGTCGCAATAGCCGCACCTTGTATTCCCATGGCCGGTATAGGACCTAATCCAAAAATAAAAATAGGATCTAATATCGCATTAATTAAACCGGCACTGCCCATAATTATGCTTGGCGTTTTGGTATCACCGGATGCTCTTAAAATAGCGTTACCTATCATAGGTCCAATTAAACAAATACTGCCAATAAACCAGATATCCATGTATTGATGAATAAGCGGTAATAAACTTTCACTCGCTCCCAGTAATAAAAAGGTTTCATCAATAAAATAATAACCAACACAAGATATAATACCGACAATTATTGCCGCTAAATATATCGCTGCTGTGCCTGAGTTTTTTGCAGAATCATCATTACCTTTACCTAAGGCTTTGGCAATAACAGCTGATGTGCCAATACCCAAACCTATGGTTAAACTGATCACGGTAAAGGTAATAGGAAAGGTAAAGCTGATTGCTGCGAGAGGTTGTGTACCGAGTAAACCAACGAAAAAAGTATCGACCAAGTTAAAAGTCATTAACAAAACCATACCGTATATCATAGGTATAGTCATACGTTTAATGGTTTCTGCAACAGGGTCTTCGAGTAAATTGATTTTTTTCTTTTTATTTATTTCGGTCATTTAAAGGTAGCTTTTGCTTGTCTTTGCAGGAGAATAGCAAAGTATTGTAAAAGATAGTGATAAGACTCGCTATGTATATATTTTATTTCAACTTCATTTTAATTTTTTATATAAATTTAATGTTAAAAAGAAATAAATAATAACGTTGAAATATCTTTACTTTTGTATAACTCACTGCAAATGGGTATAAAAACTGACGTTGAACAAAAATCACACTAAGATAGTAAAGTAGACAACAAAACTAGCTAAGTCACTGTTATAAATATAAAAAGACAAATCATCTTTATATAGCCATTTAGCTGTAACGTGCATTCTTCACCCAAGTTACGCTTTTTTACACTTTAACTCACAAAGTTATCCACAGATTCAGTGGATAACTTTGTGTAATAGTAACTTATATAGCCCAAGTGTAAAAAAAGCACTGAACTTGAAGATAAAGCAGACTGAGTGTCGACAAAATAAGCAAACAAACAAAATAATGATTTATTTCTACATTTTGTGTTGACAGTTCCGCCACGGACATTTAATATCTCGCCCCGTTAGCCAAGACCCTTGGCAAACAAAACAATTCCTCAATAGCTCAGTTGGTAGAGCAACGGACTGTTAATCCGTTTGTCCCTGGTTCAAGTCCAGGTTGAGGAGCCAAATTAAGATGAGTGGCTTTGAATTTTAAAGCGGCTTTAGAAAAGAACAATTCCTCAATAGCTCAGTTGGTAGAGCAACGGACTGTTAATCCGTTTGTCCCTGGTTCAAGTCCAGGTTGAGGAGCCACATAAGATAAGCCTGCAATTATTTGCAGGCTTTTTTTTATTTGAATGACTACTTCAATTAATTGATAGTAGTGAATAAAAATAGTCGCTTTTCATTATTAAAGGCAACTACATAAAGAACAATTCCTCAATAGCTCAGTTGGTAGAGCAACGGACTGTTAATCCGTTTGTCCCTGGTTCAAGTCCAGGTTGAGGAGCCACATAAGATAAGCCTGCAAATATTTGCAGGCTTTTTTTTACACTAAATTTAATAATCTGAGAAAGCTCAATAGCTCAGTTGGTAGAGCAACGGACTGTGCTCATATAAAGTCAGCGTTTCTCCCTGGTTCAAGTCCATAGCTAAAGAAAGAGCTAAGGAGCCACATAAGATAAGTCTGCAATTATATGCAGGCTTTTTTTTACACTAAATTTAATGATCTGAGAAAGCTCAATAGCTCAGTTGGCAGAGCAACGGACTGTACTTATATAAAGTCAGCGTTTCTCCCTGGTTCAAGTCCATAGCTAAAGAAAGAGTCAAAGAAAGAGCTAAGGAGCCACATAAGATAAGCCTGCAGTTATATGCAGGCTATTTTTTACGCTAAATTTAAGACGTTAATTATACTAATACATTTTTTGGCTATCTTAATTGTCAGACGGCTAGCAAGTTAACTTGTTAATCATCTAGACGAGCGATCAAGCTAGATGTATCCCAACGGCTACCGCCTTTGTTCTGTACCTCTTCATAATAACCGTCTAATTGTTTAGTAATGGTTAAGTCAGCGCCGATCTTTTCTGCTTCACTGAACGCCATAGCTAAATCTTTTCTCACCCAATCGACGGCAAAACCAAAATCAAATTCTCGGGCACACATCGTTTTACCACGATTATCCATTTGCCATGAACCTGCTGCACCTTTAGAAATGGTCTCTATTAGCTTATCAGTATCAAGACCTGCCTTCTGGGCAAAGTTAAGGCCTTCTGCTAAGCCTTGTACGGTGTTTACAAAACATATTTGATTAACCATCTTAGCTAACTGACCCGAGCCCACCTGGCCCATTAATTGACTAAAACGGGCATAAGCATCCATGACGGGTTTTACTTGTTCAAAAATAGTCAAGTCACCACCGGCCATAACCGTTAATACACCATTCTCTGCGCCTGCTTGGCCACCGGATACGGGTGCATCAATAAAGTGCTTTTTTTGCAATTTTGCTAGTGCATCAAGATCTCTTGCCAGCTCTGCTGAAGCGGTAGTGTGATCGACCAAAATAGCGCCAACAGCTAAGCCAGCGAATATACCGTCATCCCCCAAAACAACTTGCCTAACATCATTGTCATTACCAACACAGGAAAAGACGATCTCGCAACCTTGGGCGGCTTCTCTTGGACTTTGAGCTAAACAGCCACCAAACTCTTGCACCCATTGTTCTGCCTTCGCAGTCGTACGGTTATAAACGCAAACATCAAAGCCTGCCTTTTGTAAATGTCCGGCCATTGGATAGCCCATAACGCCTAAACCAACAAATGCTACTTTTTTCATATTATCTCCACGATAAATCAACTCATAAAACCTATATTCTTCATTCATTAAATACTACGAAAAGTTGATAACAATTAATAGTAATCGTTTTATAAACATCATCTTTCTTTGTTATTGACACGATTGGAATTATTCATGCTTTGTTGTAGATAACAAAAACTCCGTCATCCTGAACTGGTTTCAGGATCTAGTCACTTAGATACTGAAACAAGTTCAGCATGACGACTTTAAGATCTAGTGACTTAGATACTGAAATAAATTCAGCATGACGACCTTAGGATCTCGTTACTTAGATACTGAAATAAATTCAGCATGACGACCTTAGTATCTAGTTACTTAGATACTGAAATAAATTCAGCATGACGACCTTAGGATCTCGTTACTTAGATAGAGACATAAATATTATTCTAAACCTGAGCTCTCTCACCTTAACATTGAGGTACTGCTTTTTTGTAGACAACAAAAACTCCGTCATCCTGAACTGGTTTCAGGATCTGGTCACTTAGATACTGAAATTAATTCAGTATGGCGACATTAATATCTCGTTACTTTGATACTGACATAAATATTATTCTAAACCTGAACTCTCTCACCTTAATGCTGAAGTACTGCTTTTTTGTAGACAACAAAAACTCCGTCATCCTGAACTGGTTTCAGGATCTGGTCACTTAGATACTGAAACCAGTTCAGCATGACGACCTTAGGATCTAGTCACTTAGATACTGAAACAAGTTCAGTATGACGACCTTGGGATCTGGTCACTTAGATACTGAAATAAATTCAGTATGACGATCTTAGGATCTCGTTACTTAGATACTGAAATAAATTCAGTATGACAATCTTAAGATCTCGTGATTTAAGTACTAAAATAACAGGGCTTAACATAAAAAAGCCCATTATTTTCATAATGGGCTTGGTCTCTTGTAACTGGGTTTACTCTAGCTGTATATTAAATATATTCGACTGAAACAATCTCATATTCAACAACGCCACCAGGTATGGTGATTTCAACTTCAGAATCAACTTCTTTACCAATTAAACCACGGGCAATCGGTGAGTTTAATGAAATACGACCGGTTTTAAAGTCTGCTTCATCATCGCCAACAATTTTATAAGTGACTTCAACTTCGGTTTCAATGTTTAATAAGGTAACTGTTGTACCAAAAAGCACTTTGCCATGATTGGGTATCTTAGTGATATCGATAACTTGAGCATTACACAGTCGACCTTCAATGTCTTGAATTCGGCCTTCACAAAAGCCCTGCTCTTCTTTAGCCGCATGGTATTCTGCATTTTCTTTTAAATCACCATGTTCACGGGCAACAGCGATATCTTTAACAATACGTGGGCGTTTTTCTGTTTTTAAAACTCTAAGCTCTTCTTTCAGCTGTTCAGCACCAAGAAGTGTCATTGGATATTTTGTCATTTCTCTCTTCTTTTTAAATGATAAAGGTGGCTTACTTAAAAAGTATAACCACCCTTATATAACAATTTTTTATAAAGCATTTATCTCATAATAAATAAATGCCTTACATACTTCAATATTAATTACATTGCTTATGCAATTCTTGTATTGATGTTACCGTATTTCTATCATCAGCTGCATGAGATTGGCATGTTGCAAATGCTGCGTTCAAAGTAGTCGTGTATGCCACTTTATAGCGCAATGCTCCTCCACGCAAGACTTTAGAATCTTCAATCGCTTTACGACCTTCTGTGGTGTTAATAATATAGCTATATTCACCATTTTTGATTCTATCAAGAATATGCGGACGACCTTCTTGTACCTTATTAACTAAGCGACATGGAATATTAGCTTCACCTAGGATAATCGCTGTGCCATGAGTAGCATCGACGTCATAACCTAAAGCGACCAACTGTTTCGCTAAATCAACCACACGTACTTTATCACTGTTACGAACAGAGATTAACGCACGACCTGATTTAGGCACAGATACACCAGCACCTAAACAAGCTTTTGCGTATGCTTCTTCAAATGTCTTGCCAACGCCCATCACTTCACCCGTAGAGCGCATTTCAGGACCAACCAAAGGATCACTACCATGAAACTTGTTAAACGGAATAACCACTTCTTTCACTGAAAAGTATGGTGGAATAATTTCTTTCGTTATCCCTTGTTCTCTTAGTGACTTGCCAGCCATGACACGTGCGCCAATTTTAGCTAGTGGCACAGATGTCGCTTTAGAAACAAACGGTATGGTACGTGCAGCACGAGGGTTTACTTCAATAATGTAAACTTCGTTATCTTTAACCGCCATTTGTGTGTTCATTAAGCCAATAACGCCTAACTCAAATGCTAAGTCGGTAACCTGCTTGCGCATAACATCTTGGACTTCTTGGCTTAAGCTATAAGCTGGCAATGAACATGCTGAGTCACCTGAGTGAACACCCGCTTGTTCAATGTGTTGCATAATACCGCCAACAACAACGTCAGTACCATCACAAACAACGTCGATATCGACTTCAATCGCATCATCAAGAAAATGGTCAAGCAAGACTGGTGAATCATTTGAAACACTAACAGCTTCTGTCATGTATCGACGTAAATCATCTAGGTCATAAACAATTTCCATCGCACGACCACCTAAAACATAAGATGGACGAACAACTAACGGAAAGCCAATACCTTCAGCTTTAGCCATTGCTTCTTCTAATGAAGTCACCGTCGCATTTTCTGGTTGTAATAAACCTAAGCGTTCAACGGCTTGTTGAAAACGCTCTCTATCTTCTGCTCTATCAATTGCATCAGGAGAGGTACCAATAATAGGCACTCCGGCTGCTTCTAAAGCACGCGCTAATTTAAGCGGTGTTTGACCACCGTATTGCACAATAACGCCTTTAGGTTTTTCGATACGAACAATTTCAAGAACATCTTCAAAAGTGATAGATTCAAAATATAAACGGTCTGATGTGTCGTAATCGGTTGAAACAGTTTCAGGGTTACAATTGACCATGATAGTTTCATAACCGTCTTCGCGTAATGCTAATGCCGCATGTACACAACAGTAATCAAATTCAATACCTTGACCGATACGGTTTGGACCGCCACCTAAGATCATAATTGATTCTTTATCGGTTGGGTTTGCTTCACACTCTTCATCGTAGGTTGAATACATGTAAGCTGTATCTGAACTAAATTCAGCCGCACAGGTATCAACACGTTTGTATACCGGGAAAATATTAGCTTTATGACGTTTTTTACGCACTTCAGCTTCGGCTATACCAATTAAATCGGCAAGGCGAGAATCAGCAAAACCTTTACGTTTAAGTTTACGCAAATAGTCGGCGGTTAATATTTTTAAACCGCCGGCAGCAACTTTAGCTTCTTCTAAAACGATATCTTCGATTTGAATAAGGAACCAACGGTCGACCATAGTTAAGCGATAAATATCATCAACTGATAAACCTAAGCGAAACGCATCAGCGATATACCAAATACGGTCAGCGCCAGCTTCTTGAAGTTCGTGCATAATTTTAGTTTTAGCGCCCGGCTGAGTAACATCAACCATAGAGTCAAAACCATTTACGCCGACTTCTAAGCCACGTAACGCTTTTTGTAATGATTCTTGTTGGTTACGGCCAATGGCCATTACTTCGCCAACTGATTTCATTTGCGTGGTTAGACGGTCTTCACAGCCAGCAAATTTTTCAAAATTAAAACGTGGAATCTTAGTAACAACATAATCAATAGTCGGTTCAAATGACGCTGGAGTTGCGCCGCCGGTAATATCGTTAGTTAATTCGTCAAGCGTATAACCGACCGCTAATTTTGCAGCAATCTTAGCTATTGGGAAACCTGTTGCTTTTGAAGCAAGTGCTGATGAACGTGAAACACGTGGGTTCATCTCGATAATAACCATGCGGCCAGTGTTAGGACAAATACCAAACTGTACGTTAGATCCGCCTGTTTCTACGCCAATTTCACGTAAAACCGCAATCGATGCATTACGCATGATTTGGTATTCTTTATCAGTTAACGTCTGTGCTGGAGCAACCGTAATAGAATCACCGGTATGAATACCCATAGGGTCAAAGTTTTCAATCGAACAAATAATAATACAGTTATCATTTTTGTCGCGAACCACTTCCATCTCATACTCTTTCCAACCAATTAATGATTCATCAATCAATAATTCAGAGGTTGGCGAGAGATCTAATCCACGAGTACAAATTTCATGGAACTCTTCGCGGTTATAAGCGATACCACCACCGGTACCCCCCATAGTAAATGAAGGTCGAATGATACAAGGAAAGCCTAATATTTTACTAGCGGCGTGCGCTTCTTCAATCGTATGAACAATTTCAGCATTTGGCGTATCTAAGCCGATTGCTTTCATAGCTTTATCGAAACGAGAACGATCTTCAGCTTTATCAATCGCATCAGCTGTTGCGCCGATCATTTCAACATTAAATTCTTTTAATACGCCTTTTGCTTCAAGTTCTAAAGCACAGTTTAAAGCGGTTTGCCCACCCATAGTCGGTAAAACCGCACAAGGACGTTCTTTTTCAATGATCTTGCGCACAACTTCCCAGTGAATAGGCTCAATGTAAGTTGCATCGGCCATTTCAGGGTCTGTCATGATAGTTGCAGGGTTTGAGTTAACTAAAATAACTCGGTAGCCTTCTTCACGAAGTGCTTTACAGGCTTGTGCGCCTGAATAATCGAATTCACATGCTTGACCAATAACAATTGGGCCAGCGCCTAAGATCAAGATACTTTTTAAATCGGTACGTTTTGGCATTTTTCAGTTCTCTCTATATCTTGTTTAAGGGCTAAGCTTTGGCTTCGTTCATTAAATCGATAAAATGATCAAATAATGGTGCCGCATCTGCAGGACCAGGACTTGCTTCAGGATGACCTTGAAAACTAAATGCAGGCTTATCGGTGCGATGTACACCTTGAATTGATTGGTCAAATAATGACACATGCGTTACTTTCAAATTCGCGGGCATTTTATTTTCATCAATCGCAAAACCATGGTTCTGCGCAGTTATCATCACGACATTACGTTCAAAGTCTTTCACGGGGTGATTGCCACCGTGATGACCAAATTTCATTTTAATGGTACCCGCTCCACTGGCTAAGCCAAGAAGTTGATGACCTAAACAAATACCAAAGATTGGCGTTTGTGTTTCTAAAAATGATTGAATAGCAGAAATCGCATAATCACAAGGCTCTGGATCGCCTGGGCCATTTGATAAGAATATGCCATCTGGATTCATTGCTAAAACATCAGCGGCTGGTGTTTGTGCTGGCACTACTGTTACCTTACAACCACGGTCTACTAACATACGCAAAATATTGCGTTTGGCACCAAAATCGTAAGCAACTACATGAAACTTCGAGTTTTCAGGGGTAATATGACCTTTTCCTAATTCCCAGCTACCTTCTGTCCATTGATATTGTTCTTTGGTTGAAACAACTTTCGCTAAATCCATGCCTTTAAGACCTGGAAATGCTTTTGCTTGAGCTAAAGCGTCTGTTTCTGCAGCCTCAGACATTGTATCTATGGTCATGATACAACCGTTTTGAGCACCTTTCTCCCGAAGAATACGTGTTAGTTTACGCGTATCAATATCAGCAATACCTAAAACATTACGTGCCTTTAGGTAGTCGCTTAAATTCTGTTCATTTCGAAAATTACTCGCTAATAGCGGTAAGTCACGAATAACTAAACCTTTTGCCCAAATAGTGTTTGATTCTTCATCTTCACTGTTGGTACCTGTATTACCTATATGCGGGTAAGTTAGGGTAATAATTTGCTCTGCATATGATGGGTCGGTAAGAATTTCTTGGTAACCGGTCATTGAAGTATTGAATACTACTTCACCAACAGCCGCTCCGTCTGCACCAATAGCGGTGCCTTTAAATACAGTGCCGTCTTCAAGCACTAAAATGGCAGATTTAGTCAATTTAACCTCCGTAAAGAAGAAAGAAGCTTAACGATGCAACTAAAAAACATCATTAAGTACAAATTACGTGTCGGCTGTTTCCTAATGAAACACCCATAAAAAATGCCAAAAATTTCGTTATTACTAACAGAACTACTAAATTTTTGACAAAATCCACTTATTTTACGCTTGTATCACATGTTCGTCTAGCGATAATTGTAAAAACTAAGCGTTTAATTGAATATTCAGTTAAAACAGCCAAAAGTAACTGTTTTCTCTAAAAATAAATTACTTCAAGCCTAAAACATCTTGCATATCATAAAAACCATTATCTGCTTCACTTAACCAGAATGCGGCTCTCATAGCACCTAATGCGAAAGTCATTCTTGAACTTGCGCGATGGGTGATTTCTAACCGTTCACCAATATCAGCAAAAAAAGCGGTGTGCTCTCCAACGATATCTCCAGCTCTTACTGTCGCAAAACCTATGGTTTCTTTATCACGTTCTCCTGTGATACCTTCGCGACCATAAACAGCCACTTTATTTAAGTCTCTACCTAAAGTGTCTGCTATAACTTGCCCCATTTTTACTGCTGTACCTGATGGAGCATCTTTCTTAAATCTGTGGTGTGCTTCAAATATTTCTATATCAGTATAGTCACCAATTGCTTTTGCGGTAACTTCTAGTAGCTTAAACATTAAATTAACACCGACACTAGTATTTGGCGCTAAAATCACCGGCATAAGTTCGCCTGCTTTTTCAATAATACTCACTTGCTCGTCACTGAAGCCCGTGGTACCAATAACGAGAGCTTTATGATGTTGTTGACACCATTTTAGGTTGTCTAAAGTGGTTTGAATAGCCGTAAAGTCAATAAAAACATCAGCATCGAGTAAGTCGTTTAAGTTAGTTGCTGTTTTTTGGCCAATAGCACCAATACCGGCGAGTTCGCCTAAGTCAAAATTAACAAACGATGAAGACGCTCGAACCGTACCACCAACAAGTTCAATAGACTTATGCTCAACGGCTGCTTGAATTAAGTTACGGCCCATACGGCCGCTGCATCCTAAAATGGCTACTTTTACTTTCATTTTAATCTCTATAAAATTATTTTATCTACTAGATTACTTTAGCGTACTAACGCTAATGGCAATGCTAATTCAATACTATTGGATAAATCGTGTGAAACAACACTCATTATTTTAAACTGCTCATCTATCTTAACTACATGGAAAAATGCGGTAAAATCAGCAAAAACTTGATCTTTGTCATCAAAGAAAGCCCAATCAACACATATATCGATAGACGAATTATCTGCATAATTATAACTTGCTGTAATTGGTATTATCTTTCGGGTTTTTGCATGCGTTAAAACAGTAAAAATATCTTTAAACTCTTGATTGAAACTTTCACTATTCACTAAATAAGCAATTTTATCTGGGGTATGTAATGTACAAGGTAAATGATAACAAGCGCGGGCTGCCTCTAAATCACAATGTTCAAAGGCAGTAATATAATCTTTAAATAATTTGATCAGTGCTTGCTCTAACATACATCCCTACTTGATTGCTTTGTTATGGTTAATCACTATGGGTTTATATTTTATTATTTTAGCGTATTCGTCGTTCTTTGCCATCTATGGCATCACGACATACAGGCATAAAAAAGCCCTCAACGGAGGGCTTTAAAAACTAATTAGCTAACAATTGCTAATAATTCAACGTCAAATACTAACGTTGAATAAGGTGGTATAGCACCTTGTGAGCCTTGCTCACCGTATGCCAAATGGTAAGGAACGTATAAACGCCACTTAGAACCTTCGGTCATTAACTGTAATGCTTCAGTCCAACCTGGGATAACACCACCAATTGGGAATTCAGCAGGTTGACCGCGATCTACAGAACTATCAAAAATGTCGCCATTGATGAAAGTACCATGATAATGAGTACGAACTGTGCTTGCTGCTGTTGGCTTCTCGCCATCGCCTGTTGCTAAAACTTCATATTGAAGGCCAGATTCAGTAACAGTTACTTCATCACGCTTAGCATTTTCAGCTAAGAATTTTTCGCCTTCAGCAGACATTTCTTTAGCTGCGGCTTGTTCTAACTCTTGCATTTTTTTAGAAACAACAGAAAACGCGGCATTTAAATCTTCGTCTGATACTTGGCTTGCTGAATTAGCAATAGCATCGGCCAAACCTGCTTGTACAGCAGATACGTCAAACTCTTTAAAAGGGTTATTACGTAATTGATCACCTAATTGACGACCTACGCCGTAACTTACACGTTGCTCAATTGTTTCAAATGTATTCTCTGACATGATATTCCTTATGTTTTCGCCGACACAGTTATTGTGTAAAAATGGCAATTAGATAAAAATTCGCGATAGGATAACATAAACAGCTACTGGTCTGTAGCTTGAACTTAAGACATTTGGTTATTTTATATAATTTCCGGTTATGGCTATGCTTTCGTTATTATTTTGCTATCGATTTAGTTTACGATAGACTAGCGTTAACTTAATGTTAAAGATAAATTTTATGAATAAAGATATCGTTATTTCTTCTCCAGAGAAGCGTTTACTTAGCCTGTTACCTTTTGGGGTTTTTCTTGGTTTATTTCTGGGCACCGGTATTGTCCTTACCCTACAAGGCGTTGAGTTTGCTTTTTATCAACTCCCCGCCAGCATCGCTATTATTCCAGCCATCTTAGTGGCTATATATTTAGGTAAAGACAGTATTAATGATCAAGTAAGCCAATTTATTTCTGGAGCTGGCCATGCAAACATTATTACTATGTGTGTTATTTATCTACTCGCCGGTGCTTTTGCAACAGTTGCCAAAACAACTGGGAGTGTTGATGCGAGCGTTCAGCTAGGTTTATCTTTTTTCCCTGATTACTTATTACTGCCAGGCTTATTTTTAGTTGCGGCTTTTATTGCTACCGCCATGGGTACTTCAATGGGCACCATCGCTGCGATTGCGCCGGTGGCATTAGGCTTTATAGAGTCTGCTGATTTAGACGCTTCAATTGTTGCTGGCTGTATTATTTCAGGCGCTATTTTTGGCGATAATTTATCAATAATATCTGACACCACCATAGCATCGACGCGCAGTCAGGGTGCGCACATGAAAGATAAATTTAAAGTCAATTTTAAATTTGCCGTACCTGCGGCAATTTTATGTCTCATTATTTATGCTTCAATGGGAATTAGTATTCCGCATGAACAAACCCAAGATATTAACGTACTTGGCTTACTACCCTATTTGGTCATACTAACGTTAGCGTTAATGGGTCTTAATGTGTTTGTCGTATTAATTGTTGGTATTATCCTCGCGGCTGCAATAGGCATGTACGACAATGGCTATCAATTATCGGCATGGGTCAGTGATATCAATGCTGGCTTTGCTAGTATGCAAGACATTTTCATTCTTTCGCTGTTTATTGGTGGTTTAAGCGAACTGATCAAACGCCAAGGAGGCTTAGCCGCGCTAACCCATGCAATTGAGCACTTTGCGCGAAAGCTCAACCCCAACAATAAAAAACGTGCCGCCGGTTTAGGTATCGCTTCGTTAGCATTTACTTGTAACTTTTTTACCGCAAATAATACCGTATCAATTATTGTTACTGGTGAAACAGCGAAAGAGTTAGCAGAAGATGGACAAGTCAGCCCAGCACACTCGGCAAGTTTATTAGATATTTACGCTTGTATTAACCAAGGTTTACTGCCTTATGGTGCGCAAGCTTTACTGCTAGGAGCAACCTTGAAAATATCACCTATTGAAGTGGTATCAAGTGCTTTTTATCCGATGATCTTGCTAGTTGTCGCCAGCATAGCTTTTTGGCGCATCACTAAGTAGCTTACCAATATTAGGCTTTCGTTACTCTATTCTAGATTCTTGCGTGATTGACTCGTTTAGGAGGTGATGAATTTACCATTATATTAAAAGACGTTGTTTGTATTAGTGAAATTAATGAGGTAACCGAGCGTATTTTAGCTAAAATGAACGAACCCTATATTATTGATAAGTTATCTTTATATTGCCACGCAAGTGTTGGAATGGCATGGAATAAAGATAAAACTAGCTCACCGGAATTACTGATGCAACAAGCTGATTCGGCTATGTACCAAGCGAAGGAAAAAGGTAAGCAGAGTTGTCATACTTTTAATTACACAACTCACTAAATATTAGCTAACTGCTAATATAACAGCCCTTTAAGCATTACGGGTTATTGAGCAATAATTCAAGTTTGTTGGCAACAATAAAAATGCCAAGTTAACGACATAGCTCTATCGGCACTAAACAACAGTAAATAAGACGTTATAACGTGATTATCGATAAGTGAAACACCAAAGTAGCGAAGTGCTCTACATGCCGCTAGACAGCGATTTATCTGCCTTGATGATCAACATGGAAATTCTGAAACTAACGCTTCAAATAATACCTCTTTCAAAGATTTCGTCTGTAAGTCATCTATTTTCATCGACTTGGCTACTTTAGAGACCACTTTCCTTCGGTCTTCTTCAAGAGGAATGCAAAACTCATGTTCACCGCCTTTCTCTGTCAATGATGACCTCGCTGTAACACGAGTATTGTAGGCTCTTTTGACAAAATCACTGACTGGCGCTCGAGGATTATCAATTAACGCCTCTGGTTTTACTACCGCACTTTCTGAAAGCAAAGATGAATCGATAAACCCATCGATATAAAGTTTGCATGGATTAATTTCACTACGGTCTATACCCTGTTGGTATGCTTTACACGATTTAATAATATCAGACTTAAAGTCGGCAAATACTGAGCCACTTGCTAATAAAAAACCAACGAAAATAAATTTAGCTATAAAATTTTTAGTGAACTTCATTGTTAAAATCCCTTAATTCAATTAATTTTCCAGATAACCACTCGTATTAATATTCTGCAAGTAATGGCAAAAACTACAATAATAGCCAACTTTAGTGCTTAACCATCCTAACCTAAGCAGTTTTATCTTTCTAGATATTTTACAATCCGAAAGTAAAACAATAAAAGCTGTTTGTTGTTACTTCTTTATTAGAAAAAAGTTGACAAAAAATCTAAGGATTATTATTTTTAATAGCTATAGGTAAATCATTAAGAGAACATTATGGCCAAACTAAACTATCACCACCTACAGTATTTTAATGCGATAGTAAAACATGGCAGTATTGCCCAAGCATCAAAAATTATTCATATAACTCCGCAAACGTTGAGTGCCCAACTCAGTACTTTTGAAGATCAATTAGGCTACCTGTTATTTGAACGAAAAGGGAAACGTTTAGTGCTGAACGAAATGGGACGCTTGACATATAGTTATAGCGAAGAAATCTTTAGTTTAGGAGACGAATTACTTTATTCACTTAAAAATCACTCAGCAGATTTTGCTTCCCGCTTTTCAATAGGTGTTACAGATGTGATAGCAAAAGTATTTTCTTTTCATTTCCTAAAGCAAATTTATACCATGGATAGTTCGATAAAATTAATCTGTAAGGAAACGAGTTTAGAGGTATTACTTGGAGAGTTGGCGATAAATAAATTAGACGCGATATTAACTGATACTCCCCTGCCTACGACTTCCCCGTTAAAGGCATATAGCCATGCTATCGGAAAAAGCGGTTTTAGCTTTTTTGCTCACCAAAGTTTGGCTGATAAATTACAGGCTAATTTTCCTTACTCACTCGATGGACAATCATTTTTCATTGCTGGTGAAGGTACAAATCAACGTTTAAGTGTACTTTCTTGGTTTAATCAATTGAGTATCTCGCCATTAATTATTGGAGAGTTTGATGATTCGATATTAACTAAGTATTTTGGTCAGGCGGGTTATGGTGTTTTTTGTGCCCCAACAATTATTGAAGATCACGTTATGGAACAGTTTAACGTGAGCATTATCGGAAAAACCAATGATATAACCGAACATTACTACTTGATCTCACCCGAACGTAAAGTCAAACATCCAGCGGTTCAACATTTATTAACCGAAGGCAAAAAACTATTTAAACAACCAATGGCTTAAACTTATTAAATAGTTAGCAAAATAAAGCCCCTAGATGGGGCCTTAGTAAACGTCTTTATTTTTCAATATTTATACGATTCTAAAGCCGTCATTCATTTAGTTAATTATTATTCAGCAGTTTTTGGAAAATTAAGGGTTAATTTAGCACCACCAGTATAGGTTTTATCTAGAGAGAGATAACCTTGCTGCTTGCGGGCAAAATCACCACATAAACTTAATCCTAAGCCATGACCTGATTCACCTTGAGTACCGCACTGACTAGCAACACAATCACTAAATAGTTGGTCTTGTATATTTTGAGGAACACCTTCACCAGTATCTGTTATAACCAGTTTAACCTGGCCATCACTAGATTTAGCTTCAATGTCGATACTGCCATGCTCTGGCGTATATTTAATGGCGTTTGCTAATAAATTACGAATAATAGTTTTTGTTAAATTAACGTCCGCCATCACAGTAGTATTTTCATTGATGTTGTGTTTAATACTGATTTTTTTTAAATTGAAACTTTCTGTCATCAAGTCGAGCGTTTCTATTAACAGTGGCTTTAACGCTATCGTTTTTAATTCCGCATGAACGGCGCCTAATTGATTACGCGACCATTGCAAAATTTCGTCTAGTAGCTGATAAAAAGTCAGTGACGACTCTAAAATCCCATCGGCCATTTCAGCAATAAGCTCAGGCTCAAGAGTGTCTGCATTTTCATGCAAAACTTTTGATAATCCTAAAATACCATTAAAAGGAGAGCGTAAATCATGAGACAAAATGGCAAATATTTTTTCTTGATCTGCTTGCATACGCTCTAACTGACGGTTACGTAGTCTTAGTTCTAATTGGCTAACCACTTGTTTTGCTAAAGTGTTTAATGCTAGCTGTTGTTTTTCATCCAGTTTATGGGGAACTGTATCAATAACACATAAGGTGCCGATAGGCATGCCGTTTGTACTGACCAGTGGTGCTCCCGCATAAAAACGAATATCTGGAGCACCTGTTACCAATGGATTATCGACAAAGCGTTCATCCGCTAAGGTATCAGGTACTTCAAAAACGTCATCTTGTAAAATAGCATGTGAACAAAAAGCGATATTCCTTGGCGTTTCCTGAGCATTAAGACCTACTCGAGATTTAAACCACTGGCGGTCTTTGTCGACAAGAGAGATCAGAGAAATAGAAGTACCACAAATGGCGCTAGCCAACTGAGTAAGTTCATCGAGCATCTTTTCATCTTCAGTGTCTAATACTTCGTATCTGAGTAATTCATCAATACGTTGTAATTCTTCGGGGTGCAGCTCAGCACTTATCATAATACGCAAATCCTTAGGTTGCATTAACTACGTTTATAGGAAAAACAGAAGATTACATTAAACTATATTCCAATGACTATAGCGTATTTTACCATGTTAAGTTCTGATATTTAACTGTTTAAACAAAAATCAATAACATTTGTAGCAGTGTTACTAAAGCCAGCCATCAATATAATTATAATACGTTTCTCAATTAGAGGTAAAAGAATCAATTACTGCTGTATTTGAGCGTAAAGACTCTATATAAGTCTTTAAATATTCTTTGGCTTTTTACAACTGGGTGCGTTACTGGCCTTATAATAAGCTTGGGATTTCGGCAAATGTTCTGTTAACTGAGTAATACGGGTTTCATTTGATGGATGTGTTGACATAAATTCTGGTGGTGAACCATTTGAAAGTTTAGCCATGTTCTGCCACAAACTAATAGCTGCCGATGGTTCAAATCCTGATTTTGCCATTAAGTCTTGCCCAACTATATCAGCTTCACTTTCATGGGTACGTCCATAGGGCATTAATATACCGTATTGTAACCCTAAGCCTAAACCAGACATCCACAAGTTGCGGTTTTCAACATTTCCAACTGATAGGGCCGTATCGACAACAGCCATACCTGTTTGAGAAATTTTACTAGATGACATCCTCTCATTAGAGTGACTTTCAATAACATGCCCTACTTCATGACCAATAATTGCCCCAAGTTGATTTTGATTTTCGGCAACTTTTAAAATACCCGTATAAACGCCAATTTTCCCGCCGGGTAAAGCGAATGCATTGACTTGTTCAGAGTCAAAAACAACAACTTCCCACTCTCCTTTATGAGCAGATTTAGGCACGTTTTTAGTGATGGCTTTCGCGACACATTGTACGTAATTATTTACTGCAATATCGGTACTGATTTTTTCTTTTTCTTTCATTTGTTCAAACGAACTGGCACCCATTTTATTGAGATCTGAACTTGAGAAAAGCGTTATTTGATTACGTCCAGTCGAAGATTTTGCACAGCTTGCTAAAACGATAAGCGCAGCAAGTGTTAATAAGAGGGTAGCTTTGTTATTCACGATATTTCCTTAGGTGAAATTTTTTAAATGAAATCCTAATAGGTATTCTAAGGAATGTTGCCAAACAATTCGACTGTTAAAATTCAATTTATAACGAAACTTTACTTAAATTAATAGAAAATGTTGTCCCTTCGCCTAACGTACTCGTTACTTTTATATCAGATTTTAATAATTCCAATAGTTTTTTAGTGATAGCAAGCCCAAGTCCAGTATGCTTCTGCTTGTCTTGCACTGCATTACTTGCACGATAACGCGTATCAAAAATATAGGGCAGCTCATCTTCTTTAATACCTGTGCCCGTATCCGTAATATTTAATTGACAGTGGTTTTTATCCACCTCAGAAATAGATAAGGTGATTTTTCCTAACTCAGCAGTATGACGAATAGCATTTTCTAGTAAATTACTTAATACCCGCTCTAATTTTCCAATATCACTATGAACTTGGGTGTAAGAACACTCAGGTACGATATTAATTTCTATATGCTTTGCTGAGGTTTGCAAACTAAATTTAGCAACAACATCATATAAAAGTTCAGCTAAATTAAACGCTTCAAGATTCAAAGAAACTTGACCACTTTCAAGATGGGCTAACTCAAATATTTGATCAATAAGCCCTTTCAATTGTTGAGCGTTTTTCAATGCTATTTCGATATATTTTTGTCGTTGTTCTTTAGTGACCTGATCATTTTTTAATTCAAGGGTTTCAATATAACCTTGCAGAGACGACAGTGGTGTTCGTAAATCATGAGATATATCAGCCAACAGCTCTCGTCGATGCTCATCATTTTTTTGTAACATGCCAAACTGTTGATTAATTTGTTTAACCATTTGCTCAAACGCTTCGCCCAGTTGGTGTACTTCATTACGACTGTTAGGCATCCATTTAGCGAGATTCACTTTACTTTTGTCAAAACCAACAGCTCTTAGTGCTTTAATATCTCTACTCAAGCGTCTTAATGGGCGAGTAAAATAAGCAAATATTCCTAACATTACTACAAAAAAGAATAGCATAGCACCAAACATTGCCAGAATAGAAAGTTCGGCTTGCCTGCTTGGCTGCAATCGCTTAAAAGCAGATTCATAACGTTCTCCTGTAACAATGACATATAAGTAACCTTGCAAACTACTGCCATTAAAAACAGGCGCGGCAGAAAATATTTTTTTACGAGAAATGTGTTGCGGATCATCGCCATAAATAGGTAACGCAGCTTGATTTTGTGTTAATTGAATAAGTGGGAGTAAATCAATTTTTGTACGTTTAATTAATGTTGGAGTAATCGAATGGGTTATAATTTTACCTGCGGGGTCAACAAAATAAAATTCAAAGGCGGGGCCTAAAACCATTAAGGTATGAAATAAATTTTTCAACGCTTGGTGATCATAAACACCTTGTTGTAATAATGGGTTGTCTCTGGCTAGATTAGCCGCTAAAGATAAGTGTAAATTTTGCTCTGATTCATATCTTGTTTTTTGCTCAAGCTGTTGCGCCCAAATATAAAAAACACTAATAATTGCAATAAATACCACCAATAAAGAAAGAGACAAACGGTGATATAAAGACAGTTTCATGCGGCAACACCTTTTTTATTAAATTTATAACCCACCCCCCAAACTGTTTGCACAATTTCAGGTTTAGTGGCATTTCTTTCAACTTTGTTACGTAAGCGATTGATATGAGAATTTACAGTATGCTCATAACCGCTATGGTGGTATCCCCAGACATTACTAAGTAGCTGTTCTCGAGAAAACACTTGCTCAGGATGAGAAGCCAAAAATAAGAGTAAGTCAAATTCAGTGGAGGTTAGCTCTAGTTCTTTTCCAGCCAATAGCGTTCGATGAGTGGTATTATTAATTTGCAATTCACCTATTGTTAAATGCTGTTCTGGTTGCTGTTGTTGTGAGTGTTGTTGCTCTCTCTGAGCCGCTAAGTGTAACCGTCGCAGCTGACTTCTTACCCTAGCTTGTAATTCACGCACACTAAAAGGCTTACTCATATAATCGTCTGCGCCCAATTCAAGCCCTAATACACGATCAATTTCACTATCACGAGAGGTTATCATTAAGATCACTTGTTCTGGTTTTTGTTCACGTAGTTGTCGGCACACATCTAAACCTGAAATTCCTGGTAGCATCACATCCAGTAAAACGAGAGCATAGTTATTATCAACAAGTTTCTGCAACGCTAGCTCTCCGGTTAAGCAGTGTTCAACCGTTAATGACAGTTCTTGTAAATTTAAAATCATTAAATCTGCAATATCTTGATCATCTTCAACCACTAAAATAGTGTCCATGCTTTGCTCCGTTTTATTCTATTTATTATTAAGAATTACAGCACAAAGAAAAAAAGTTCATCAACTATTGATTGAATATACTTTATTGGACAATTTTAATGCTCATCAATATTATTAGGTAGCCAAGCAGGAGTTATAAACCTCATCGATTCAAGTTAAGCTATTATTAAGCTAACTCTCCATCGATACACCTAAGCCAATACCAACAACATCAATATGTTCTGCATTATTTTTCTTTATGCCTGAGCATAAGAACTTGCTCGGGCATAAATACTTTCGAAACATTTATTATTTTATTTTTTATCAACTCTTTGACTTTATTATCTATCACTAGCAATGTAGAAATAGCGACGCCTGTAAGGACGCCAGCCAATTTATCGAGTTCGAGTTACTATGATACGTGACGTTGGATTATCCCAGCGATCCGCTTCTGTTAATACCGACGTGCTTAAACCTTCCTTACTCTCGTCATTAGCATTGGCATTAGTGACAACACCGCGATGGAAATGAACTAAGTCAAAAAGATCATCACGTGCTGCATCAAAACCAGCACTTGCTCCACCGCCACCTGCAGCACCTGCTGCTGGACCAGGCATAGTCGTTGCCGTTTCAGTATTAGCTTCAGTGCCAGAGTCCCATGTAGGAGCCATAAAGCTCATTGATTGTCCGACGGTCATATTACTTATGTCTGCCGCATTAAGACCGGTAAACGCATCATTAGTGTCAACTAACATTGTTGTGAAACTAAGTCTTAAATCATCTACGTCAAGTAATGGAACAACGAGTGTCGACATTGTACCAACAGAGCGAGGTCCCGTTGCACCATCTGTAGTGGTAGCATCTAAATACTGCGTTGCAGCTAAAGCTTCAGCAAGAAGTTCAGTAGGGTCACCACCTTCAGCGAGCTGCTCTAAACCAAGGCTGGCGGCTTCACCATCGATAAAGGCATGGTAGCCAGGTTCATGTAGAATAATCGCCGCAGGTGAAAATGGCTGACTGTAGGTTAAATTAGTTAACTGAACAGTGAAAATAGCTAGATTACCATTAGTACCATCAGCACCGTTAGTACCATCAGTTCCATCAGCTCCATCAACACCCGCAGTACCGGCAGCACCGGCTTGACCAGCTGTACCATTACTTCCATCATCTCCGCCACAACCCGTTGCTAATACAGTAATAAGAGGCAATAACACTAAACTTATTTTATTAATATTCATGTTCTATTCTCCCTAAATTAAGATGCTGGGATAGTAATGGTTACTCGGGCAACAGGGTTCAACCAACGATGCTCTGTCGATTGCAAATCACTTGCTCCATCGGTAAGACTGGTATCACCTAGAATATTTCTATGAATATGTACGGGACCATCGGTACCATCAACAACTTCATTAGCACCAATTGCACTACCATCTTCAGCAAAACCAACTTTTACTGCAACACCTGTTCCGCCAACACCTAATGGCACTGGAGAAGCACCTGCACCTGCAACACCTGGAACACCGTAACCACCAAGTGCAGCACCACCTTGTTCAACAATATCAGTACGCATACTGTTTAATTCATCATTTAATTCTGTACCTGCATCATATGCGTGCAACATATAAGTATAAGTACCTGGCGTAGTTGGAATTTTAATACTGTCTAAGCCAACAAATGCATCATTCGTTGGGATCAACATAGATAAAATTGAAAGATAAGGCTTATCCATCGTATCAAAGGCATAGCTTAAAGATGTTGATGGCGCGACTAAACCATCAAAACGGTGCCATGTATTCGTTGTATTATCGGTATCTGTAGGGCCTAAAAGTGCTTCAAAGTTTTGACCTGCTGATGCAGCATTTTGCGCATCATCAATGACACCCGCTTCTGCAAGCCATGCTAATGCTGATGTAGCTTCAACACCGGGTTCAAAAGCATCAACAGAATTATCATGGGCTATAACTAAGCGTTGCGTAAAATGTTGTGCATGGGTGAGGTTAGTAATTTGAATATCAATGGTTTGTGCCATTAATGCTGAACTTGAACAAGCTAATGCGATAGCTGATGCGACTTTAAAAAATTTCATAACTTTCCTTTGATGACTAAATGATTTCACATTCAGTATGCGCAGCAAATATTACGAAGGTTTCACGAAGTTATCACGAATTCATCACAAGAGTTAATTATAAAAGTAATGAAATTTATTTAGATAAAGAGGTTCTATGTATTGATAATATTTATTAAATCTTGCAAGTCCCGCAGCAAGCGTGACAAAATTATTAATCATTATCATCTTTTAGAATTTATATGAAATATCGGTTAACACCAGCACTATTCAATAATATCGCCATTACTTGTTCTTCATATCGCTGGAAACTATTAGCGTGGAGCTGTTTCTCGTTTGCACTATTTTTTATGTTAAGTAAGCAAATTGAACAAAGCACCCCTATTGTCTTGGTGTGGTTCGCTATATTTATTTTATTTGCGGCTTTACAGACCTTAGTGGTAGCAAGTTTTATTTTCTTCTTTGTGACTTTACAATCAAATAAACAAGAGAATAAACCGTGGCGAAAGTTTTATTCAACAATCGAATGGTGTGAGGCCATTATTTTTACCGTTATATTACCTTTACCTATGCTTTTGTTTGTTTACGCACTGATCGTTATTTAACCGGTTATTTATTGTTTAACCGGCTATTTATTATTTAATACCTAGGGATCAGTAATAACCTTATTTATGTTTTGCAAGTAAGGTTACCAGCTCATCTTCGGTCAATATATCTACCCCTAGGTCTTGCGCTTTTGTTAGCTTTGACCCAGCCTTTTCACCAGCGACCAAAAAGTCAGTTTTTACTGAGATACTGCCTGAGACTTTAGCGCCCAGTGCTTGTAATTCTGCTTTAGCTTCGTTGCGCCCCATTTGTGTCAAGGTGCCTGTTAAGACAAATATTTTATCTTTTAAGGGCTGTTGTTCTGCAGATTTTACTTCAATATCTGACCACGACATTATGCTTTCAAGCTCACTGACCACTTCAATGTTATGATCTTGCTGAAAAAATTGTATAATATTTTTAGCAACAACCGCCCCAACATCAGGCACTTTTTGCAAAGTCTCTTCATTCGCTACTTTGATTGCAGAGAAGTTAAGAAAATAATTGGCTAAATTGGTTGCCGTGGTTTCACCTACTTCGCGAATACCGAGTGCATAAATAAATTTAGGCAATGTAGTACTTCTTGCTTTTACTAGACCTGAAATTAAATTATCTGCCGATTTTTTACCCATACGAGCCATGGTACTCACGTCTAGTTCTGTTAACTTAAATAAGTCAGCAGGGGTTTTAATCAAGTTTTCGTCGACTAATTGCTCAACTAATTTATCGCCTAAACCATCTATATCGAGGGCTTTTCGTGACGAAAAATGTTTAATCGCTTCTTTACGTTGTGCGCCACAATATAAGCCCCCCGTACAACGTAGCACGGCTTCGCCTTCAGCCTTAACAACAGCAGAATCACATACTGGACAAGTTGTCGGAAAAACGATGTCACGAGAATTTTCAGGACGCTTTTGCAATTGAACACTGACAATTTGTGGAATGACATCACCCGCTCTTCTTATCGTAACAAAATCATTAATTTTGATACCTAAACGCTCAATCTCATCCTGATTATGTAAGGTCGCATTGCTGACGGTTACACCACCAACAAAAATAGGATTTAAACGCGCAACCGGAGTAATAGCCCCTGTTCGGCCAACTTGAAAATCAACATCAAGTAATTGTGTTGTCTCTTCCTGTGCCGGAAATTTATAAGCGGTTGCCCAGCGCGGCGCTCGAGCAACAAAGCCTAATTTTTTTTGCAGGGCTATATCATCAACTTTAAAAACCGTGCCATCTATTTCATAGCTTAAATTGTCACGTTCTTGCATGATATATTGATAAAAACTGGCGACTTCTGACGAATCACTCAGCAACTTAACTTCTGGGCACATAGGTAAACCCAATGTTTTTAACTGACAAAGACGTTGATAGTGTGAATTTTCTAACCACTCTTCACCTAATGTTTGACTTGATGCTTGTTCAACATAACCAATACCATAGACATAAAAAGCTAAGTTGCGTTTAGCGGCTATTTTTGAGTCTAATTGGCGTAAACTACCTGCAGCTGCATTTCTTGGGTTTGCGAAAATCTTTTCCCCTTTTTTTAGCGCACTAGCATTTAACGCATTAAAGCTGGCTTTGGGCATAAAAACTTCGCCGCGAACCTCTAATATGTCAGGGTAGTTATCACCGGTTAATTTTAAAGGTATCGATTTGATCGTGCGAACATTTACCGTGATATTTTCACCAACAGCGCCATCCCCGCGCGTAGCTGCTTGTACTAAAACACCATTTTCGTAGCGTAAACTCACCGCTAAACCATCAAGTTTTGGCTCAGCACAGTATTTAATAGTTTCTTTAGAAAGCAAACGGTCTTTTACACGCTTAGCAAAAGCTTGCCATTCATCCCCAGAAAACACGTTATCAAGCGATAACATCGGTACTTGGTGTGTCACTTGACTGAAAGATTTTAACGCTTGCCCACCGACTTTTTGACTCGGTGAATCAAGTAATTTTAATTCTGGCTCTGCTGTTTCAATTGAAATAAGTTCTCGCATTAAGCGATCATATTCTGCATCAGGAACACTGGGTTCATCTAGGTCGTAATATTGATGATTTAATTGATTGATAAGTTGATGAAGCTCTTGTACTCGAGTCGCATTAGCAGGTGATGACATAAGAATGAATTACTTTTGAAAGAGTTTAAATTACAGGTTAATCAATAAATTAACCTGTCAGAGTTTGCTTAGTTTTAAGATGAGGCGATTAAATTTCTTCGCGTAAATTCGCGAATTTTACCCACATAATGTTGTTCTGTTTGTTTGGTCATAACATTACGTTTGTCATCTAATAATTGACCATTAAATTCTAAAGCGAGTTGCTTTGCTGCGTTGAGCATTTGCTCAAAGACAACGGAAGCATCACCCGCATTAGGTAACATCATAAAAAGGCTAATACCTTGTGTAGTAAAGCTTTCCATATTGTCGAGGTCAAATGTTCCTGGTTTCATGATGTTTGCTAAACTAAAGGTAACTTTACCATTTCCAGCATTATCTTGATGGCGGTGAAAGATGTTCATCTCTCCGTATTTCATACCCAAGGTTAATAATGTCGGTAAAAGTGCGGCACCTGACATTTGCTGTTTTTCAGGCATAACCACTGAAATAACCAGTACTTCGGGTTCAACTTCCACTTTTTTATGCTGAGGGATTATCGATTCTTTTTTGGCCGCGCTTTTACTTTCCTTGCTTTCACTGCCAAAATTTATCTCTATTTGGTCTCGCTTAACAGGCGCTTTTTCAGTAAAACGCGCCGACGTTTTCAATGGTTGTTTAGCTGATGTTATCGGTGTTTGATAGACAGGTGTTTCAATTCTCTCAATAACAGCCGCTTCTTTGGCGGTAACCGAGCCAAATAATGATGCATCATGATCACGTAAATCAGCACTGTTGTTATCTTTTTTAGCAGAAGTTTCATCAAAAGAAGACATGTCCCCCAAACTTGGTTCATCATCTTCGGCACTAAATTCGCGATATGATGTAGCTTGTTCTTCATATTCAGCTGTCGATGGCATAGGCATCTCTTCATCATATGATTGAGCACCAAGTGAGTTTTCAACAACTCTTGGTTTACTAACACCATCTTGATCAAAGCCTGAGCCATCAAAACCTCGGTTATTAGGCTCAACTTTTTCAGCTTTTGCTTTAAGCTTATAAGGGTTTTTATTTTTTCTTATGGTCCAAAAACCATGAACAAATATTGCCGTGATAACCACAGCACTGATAACAATCAATGCAGTTCTGAAATTATATTCCATCGGATAGCCTTTTATTATTCTATTTTCAGCTTTGTTTAGCTTTGCTTAATTTTGTACTTATTCTAATTCAGCCATAGCGATTGCTTCATCAATATCTACAGCTACCATTTTTGATACGCCCGGTTCAAACATAGTAACACCGGTTAACTGACTCGCCATTTCCATCGCTATTTTATTATGGCTGATATAAATAAACTGTACAGTTTGCGACATCTCTCGCACCAAGTTACAAAAACGACTAACGTTAGCATCATCAAGAGGCGCATCGACTTCATCAAGCATACAAAATGGTGCAGGATTTAACCTAAAAATTGCGAACACTAATGATAATGCGGTCAGCGCTTTTTCGCCACCAGATAATAAGTGAATAGTGCTATTTTTTTTACCTGGCGGTCTAGCCATAATAGTAACACCCGTTTCAAGCATATCATCATCTGTTAAGGCTAAATAGGCACTACCACCACCAAACACCTTAGGAAATAATGCTTTAAGATCACTATTAATTTTTTCAAAGGTATTTTTAAATTTGTGACGGCTTTCTTTATCTATCTTAGCAATGGCTAATTCTAACGTATTAATCGCTTGGGTTAAATCTTCATCTTGTTGATCAAGATAGGTCTTTCGCTCAAATTGTATTTGATATTCATTAATAGCTGCAAGATTTATTGCCCCTAAACGATTAATATCTTTACCTAAGTTAACAATATGAGCCTGCCATAAAGGCTCTTTTGCCTGATCTGGCATAGCGGTTTGCACCGCCAATAAATTCTGTTGCATTTCATTAAGTTGCTCGAGTGCCGCATCAGCACGTAAACGATAACTTTCTGCGGTTAAATGAACAGCATTAATTTGCTCTTTCTTACTATTAATATTTCTAGTTAGTTGCTGAACTTTTGATTCTGCATCACTAATCAGTGTTTTAGAGTCTGTTGTATCATGCTGTATCTTTGCTATTTTTCCATCAAGTTCCGCAACGTCTATTAACCATGCTTGTAACTTTTGTTCATCAACTTGCAACGGCGATGCACACTCTTCAACGATTTCTTGATGCATGCGTTGTTGTTTGGTGAGTTGTTGAATACTTTCTTGCGCACGAACTAATGATAATTGGCCTTGAGTTTGCTCATGATTCAATTTTTCAATCATTAACGCTTGCTGATGTTTTTGTTGATGGAACCTTTGGCTACTTTCTTGACTGTCTTGAATTTTTCTTTGTAAACTCTCTTGTGCACTGCTGATATGCATAAGCTGTTCGGCATCATGCTTTGGTAATTTTGTAAGCGCATCTTCTTGTACTGATAATAATTTTTTGTTTTGGCTCAGTAAACTTTCTAGCGTTGTTAGCTCTTGTTGATAAAGGGTACTTTGTTTATCGCGTTGCTCTGCCGCTTGTTTAGCCAAAGCAATATTTTGCTGTAAAGCCTGAACTTGATAAGTAGATTGTTCGATTGCCGTTTTAAGTGCCTTAGCGTCACTAACAAATTGTTCTTTGCTTTTTATCAGCTGACTTTCTTTATCTTGGCATTCTTGAATACTGAGTGTTAATTCAGTCACTTTTTCTGAGGTCTGGCTGATATTATCCGTTAACTGTAGCAAGGCATCAAAATTTTCAGCGCTTCCTTTTCGCAGAAAATACCGACTTAACCAAGTACCATCTTTACAAATAACTGACTGATGATCAGCAAGCGTTAACATTATCTGTTGTGCTTGTTGGTAATCTTGGGCAATAAAAATATTATTTAGCAAGGCCGTTATTGCCGGTAAGCCTTTAACTTGTTCGGCCAATGTGCCGCTTGTTACTTTCACTGAACGAGTCGCGCTAGTCTTGTTTATTTGTTGATCAAGCACTAAAAATAGTGGTTCAATGGTGACTTCTGTGGGGAAATATTCAACCAACTCGCCTTGTAACCAATGATGTAGCACTAATTCGACACTTGCCTGCCAGGCTGTTTCTACGGTTAATAATTGAAAAACAGCGCCAAGAACTTTTTGCCCGCGCACACTTAACCATTCTTTTTGCTTAATGCGCCAACCTGCTTGTTGATTTTCTTGTGTCAGTAACTGCTGTAAATAAAGCTTTAATGCTGCTATTTCACCACTGTACTGTGCTTGCTGCTTCGAGGCTAGGCTGATTTGGGTAACGAGTACGAGTTGGTTTGATTCATTATCTTTATATTGTTTTAGTAAAGATTGCTGGTGTTTTTCTTGCTTAAGTAGCTTATTTCCAAGCTCAGCAGTACTCTCGACATTTTCGCTGAAGCTCTCTTTGGTTAAATTCGCTAATAAATGTGTTAATGATTGTTGGCGCTGCTGCTGCTGACTTATCTGCTCGCTTAACTGAGAGATTCGCTGATTAACACTCAACTGTTGATCATTTGTATCTTGGTGTTGGCGTTGTAAAGCTTGCCATTGCTGATGCTCATTTCGCTGCTGTTTAATATAGCCTTCTAACTGAATTTGACTCTCAAGCAGTTGCTGCTCTATGAGTTCAAGTTCAGGTACGTGTTCGGTAATTTTTAAAGTGCTTTTTTGGAGCTGTTCTTGCTCGGCTAGCACCAATTGTTGCGCATTAATCAGCTGTTGCTGGGTAACACTGTTATCGTGTTGGGCTTTCTGTTTTTGTTGCTTTAAATGTTTGATGTTTTGTTCTGCACGAGCAATATCATTACTTAATAGTAATTTTTGTTGATGTAGCCCACCGCTAGACTCTCCGCCTATGGTCACTTTTTGTTTAGCATCAAACAACTGGATATCGATTTTTTTCTGTTCAACAATCAAAGCTTCTATTTCTGTTTGATATTGACTTACTTGTTGTTTTTGCTCGTTAGCTTGCTGATCAAATTTTTGCCATTTTAAAACAGTCAACTCAGCTCTATATTTACGCTCTCTAGTTTTTAACGTTTTAAAACGCTTAGCGGCTTCTGCCTGTTGATGCAATTTGTCGATTTGTAAACCAAGCTCTACACGTATATCGTTTAAACGTTCAAGGTTTTCTCGCGTATGTCTGATTCTATTTTCAGTGTCTCTGCGGCGTTCTTTATATTTAGAAATACCCGCGGCTTCTTCAATAAAAACACGTAACTCTTGCGGCTTAGATTCAATAAGTTTTGAGATAGTACCTTGCTCAATAATCGCATAACTGCGAGGACCAAGACCGGTACCCAGGAAAATATCGGTGATATCTCGACGGCGGCATTTACTACCGTTTAAATAATATGTATTTTGGCTATCTCGATTTATAACGCGTCGAATAGAAACTTGATTACGATCGGCCATATTGCCTTGTATGCGACCATCAATATTATCGAATAACAATTCAACAGATGCTTGTCCGACCGGCTTGCGTGTTGCTGCGCCATTAAAAATCACATCAGTCATGGCATCACCACGCAAATTTTTCGCTGAACTTTCACCAAGTACCCAACGAACAGCGTCAATGATATTCGATTTTCCACAACCGTTTGGCCCAACAATAGCTGTCATTCTTTGTTCAAATGGCACTTTAGTCGGGTCAACAAATGATTTAAAACCAGCAAGTTTTATATGCTTTAAACGCATAAAACACAGAAACCTTTTATTGTTATACTTTGATAATACTCAGCAATAAAATTTTACCAGAGTTATCTATATTTTGTAACATGAAACATCTGTTCAATTTATCAATTTATTTTATAATCACAGTTAAAGAAAGCATGTAAGGATAAAAATCAGCCAATGAATACAATTATTAATCAACCGTTAGCTAACAGTGGTGCCGGATATTTTATTAAGGGCTTTGAATTAATCAGAGAAAAAGGTATTCGCCGTTTTGTGTTTATACCCCTACTGGTTAATTTAGTATTATTTAGTGTCGCCTTTTATGGTCTATTTTTAGAACTTGATACCTATATGACTATGCTCGATAACTGGCTTCCTGATTGGCTATCTTGGTTAAGTGCTTTCTTATGGCCAGTCGCTTTATTATTTTTGTTAGTGATGTTTTCTTTTATATTTAGCTCAGTCGCCAACTGGATTGCCGCACCTTTTAATGGTTTGCTATCAGAAAAGATGGAATTATTGCTCTGTGGTAAAACAATACCACCCGCTTCGACCCTCGATGTTATAAAAGATGTACCACGAACGTTATCAAGAGAATGGTGTAAATTACGTTACTATTTACCGCGCGCTATTGGTTTTTTTATTCTTTATTGGATACTGCCGGTTATAGGACAAATATTTTGGTTTTTATTTTTAGCTTGGATGATGGCCGTTCAATATAAAGACTATCCTTTTGATAATCATAAAATTGACTTTAATGAAATGCGTTACGCACTCAAACAAAAGCAAGGATTAAGTTATAGCTTTGGTATCACAACGGCAGTATTTTCAATGATCCCTATTATTAATCTAGTGGTCATGCCTGTCGCTATATGTGGTGCAACCGCGCTATGGGTTGATCATTACAGAAATGACTTTGTTGATACCGAATGAACTTTCGAGATGATTTTGTTGACCGTTCATGTTAATTAATTATTAATCAGTTAGTTAGCGTTATTTATACGATTAGGTACTTATTACCGCTATTATTATTTGTTATTTAAACAATGCCTTATATAGCGGTAATGATTAGATTATTAACAATATTCTTGATAATTACCTAGCAACACACTAGATTTAGCTAAGCCCGTTAAAGGATCAAATATTATGTTTAACCTAAGTACCGTAAATTTATCAAGTCGATTAGCTTGTTCCTTGAAAACACTATTAGTCGCTTTTATGTTGATAAACGTCAACCTTGCTATCGCAGAAGAAACAGCAATGGTGACCATACCGGCCATGAGTGATGCGCGAGTTTTTGCTGAATTTACCGATGAGACACCTGCGGTTATAAACTATTTTACAAAAAGTACCGAAGAGGAAGTTATCCAGTTTTATCAAAAAGAATATGGGCAAGCGTTAAACCTAGAAAGGAAACGTGGCCGTTTAACGCTAAACTTTAACCAAAAACAACATAGCATCCGAGTTGTTATTTCACAGCAAAACAAGCTACGACAAGTTGATGTGATCGTTGAAGAAAACAGCAATAAATAATATATACATCACAAAATCACATAAAAAAACGCCACGTTAATAAATGTTAACGTGGCGTTTTTATTTTATCATTTTAGTTGAATGTTATTTAGCTTTTAAGACACCGTCAATAGTGCCTTGCGCTAAACCATGATAACCAGGACGCGCTTTTTCATAGACATTAAGTGCCCAAGCTTTACCTGCAGGTGTCTCAGCTAACGCTTTATAAAGCGGTACAATTAACTTACGACGCCCGATAGCAATTAGATATTTTGACATCGCAGGGTAAACAGTATCGTAACCTGTTCTTAATGCTAATAAGTACCAAGCATGTGCAATTTCAGCATTAGTACTGGCGGTAAGGTTAAACGCTTTATCGAGTGCACTCATCCGCTCAGTCGGTAATGTTACCGGTAGGTTATTAATAAAATGCAGCCATTCATGCAAGGTCCATGCTTTAGTTGGTAATTGCGCTAACGTTATTTTATCACTTAACAGACTATTAATTTGACCGTCGATAGTGGTAAATGCACTTGATGTAGGCTGCGGCGCATAACTAGGTAGTCCTTGTTCATAAATCCATTCATTAACTTCTTTATCGCTGACAATATTTGGATATTTATCAGTAAGATTTTTTTTCAAATAAATAACAAAATTGGCAGTACCTAAACTTTCAAAGGCATGGCTGTTGAAGTAATCTAAAATAAAAGTATCAAATTTATCTCGACCAAATTTAGCCTCTAAAAACATTAAAAACAACTGACCTTTCACATACGGAACACCTGAGAATGCGTCATCAGGATCACGTCCTTTAAGGTCGATATAAAGTTGAGTATCACCCGGCGCTAATTCAGCAATTTCATAATTTAAACTTTGTGCACCAAGCGCTTGTTCCATAACAGCTCGGTCTTCACCAAATACCGCTTCCATAATACGATTTTCAACATAACTGGTAAAACCTTCGTTTAACCATAAGTCACGCCAACTTTCATTCGTCACTAAGTTACCCGACCAAGAATGAGCGAGTTCATGAGCAATTAAATTGACTAAGCTTTTATCACCAGCAATAACTGTTGGGGTAATAAAAGACAAACGTGGGTTTTCCATACCACCAAAAGGAAAACTAGGCGGTAATATCAGTAAGTCATAACGTCCCCAACGATAAGGACCAAAGATTTTTTCTGACTCATCAATCATCGCTTGTGTATCGTCAAACTCACTAACCGCTGCATCTAAAATGCTGGCTTCAGCATAAATACCCGTTTGCTTGCTCATCGCTTTAAATTCTAAATCGCCGACACTAATTGCAATTAAATATGGAGGGATTGCTTGCGGCATACTAAAAAAGTAATCGCCGTCACGAGCGGTATTAGGTTCGTTATTAGCACTCATTACCGCTAATAAATTATCAGGCGTAGTAATACGAGCGGTATAAGTTACGCGAACACTAGGTGTGTCTTGCACAGGTATCCATGAACGTGCGTGAATCGCTTGATTTTGACTAAATAGGAAAGGATACTTTTTCCCTGCCGTTTGTTCAGCTGACAACCATTGCAAACCTGATGCTTTTTCAGTTGATTGGTAATAAACACGAATTTTTTGTGCTTTAAAAGTATTGTTTATGGTGAGTTTTGAACCTAACACGTTATCACGATTAGCCAGTGTGAAACTTACCCCACGCCATTGTCCTGCTTCAGTTTGAGCCATTACACGGTCAATGATTAAATCTCGGGTATCGAGAATAATCGGCTGCGAAGTTTTACTTAACCACTCTAACGATAATTCTGCAAAACCAGCGAGTGATTTTTCATCAAAATTAACCGCTAGATCTAAATAGATGTGGGTTGTTTTTACTTGGTCGTAATTAGCATAGGTGTATGCGTCATTGGTTTTTGCCAAACTTGTAAAGCTCGATAAAACCAATAGTGCAAATAAAGACTTAAACAATGGTCGCATTATGGAAGATCCAATAAAAAAATAGGCTGATAGATTAAGATAACCTACCAGCCTATTCAACTGATTCTTTATAAAATAATTTTTTTGCAGTACATTCGTCTTTACGGTTGTTCCATTCTAATAACAACACGTCTGTTTTGTGCACGACCAATAACGGTATTGTTAGCAGCAATGTGACGCTTTTCGCCATAACCTTTTGCTTCAATTCGACTGGGGTCAATACCACTCTTAACAAAATGCTCTCGAATCGTGTTTGCTCGGCGGTTTGATATTTTCAAGTTATCATTTCTGCCACCATAACTGTCAGTATAACCGTCAATAAGCACCAACTCTAAGTTTTGATCTAAAGCAAGGTACTCTGCGATCATCGTTAAACGCTTTTTAGATGATTTCGTTAAGCTATCACCACCAAATTGATAATTTAATACCGTATAAGAAATATCATCAAAATTGTAATTAAGTAAGTTACTGACACAACCAATAAATTCTTGATAGGCACGGTTAAACTTAGCCGTTGATATACCAACAGAAATAAGATCGTTGTCGCTATACCAATCGTTATAGTAAAACGTTGGGTTCATGCCCTGCTCTAATTCATTAAGCATATTCCAAGCAACCTTTTTCGGTAGACTTGGCGCAAACTGCTTATGAAGTTTCATATTGGCAAGAGTTCGACCATTTTTTCCAGGGCGCCAATTAGGCGCAACAGAACGAACCTCTGCTAATGAATAAGTATCAGGTAAACGCATCATATCGAGTTCAAATTCCATATTCATTTTACGGTTTGCCGTACTGTAGAATTTTGCTTCACCATAATTAGGTATTTGGTGTGATAAAGTGCACTCTAGCCTTGAGTTATTAGTTAACTGCCAATTAGCGTGTTCTAAGTCAGCACCATACTGACGAATACCAGCATTAGCTTGGCTAACAAATACGCATAATAATAATGTGATGATAGTTTTTTTCATAAAATATTTATCTTTTATCCTGCCACGTATCTGTTATCGACCCAATATTCTATAACTTTAGCAGTTATCAGCAATATTTTCATAACTTTAAAGCTTCATCATAGCGTTCGCATAGAGTTTACATTTTTTTTCTGCGATAATTTACTCCTTGAAATTGAATGCTAACTTAAAAAAGATGTAAACATGAGTATAAATCCTGATACTAAAAATAAGAGTTCTGCTGATAAAAATATTAAAAGTGCTTTTGCACAGCGCTTTAGAGGTTATTTCCCAGTAGTCATCGATGTTGAAACAGCAGGTTTCAATTCACAAACTGATGCTTTACTGGAAATAGCAGCGACAACTTTATCGCTAGATGAAAGTACAGGTCAATTCTCTATTGATGAAACAATTCACTTTAACGTAGAACCTTTTGAAGGCGCCAATTTAGAGCAAGCGGCATTAGAGTTCACCGGCATAGACCCAACAAACCCATTACGTGGTGCTGTTGATGAACACAAAGCGTTAACAGAGATTTTTAAGTTAATTAGAAAAAAGATGAAAATTGCCGGCTGCCAGCGTGCCGTTATGGTTGCTCATAATTCCGCTTTTGATTTGGGATTTGTCAATGCAGCCGTAGAACGTTGTTTGATAAAGCGATCACCCTTTCATCCTTTTGTTAGCTTTGATACCACAACATTATCTGGTTTAGCGCTTGGACAAACTGTTCTTGCAAAAGCCTGTTTAGCGGCAGGGTTAGACTTCAATAATAGTGAAGCTCATTCGGCATTATACGATACCGAAAAAACCGCTGAACTTTTTTGTTTTATCGTTAATAAATGGCAAAAAATGGGTGGTTGGCCCCTAGCAATAATCAATGAAGAACAACAAGAGAGTGATACACCGGCAAGCGATTAAAATAATTTAGCTGAGCTACTGCGGTTATTATGTCGACACAATAGATTTCTAACCGCTAAAACAATCAAAGTGAATGCAAAAAATTGCAAGAGTGAATTTTTGGTGACCATCAGGGTAAATACCCCAATAGCGTTGTAAATATAGGGTAAATATTCATAGAAGAGTTCAGGTATTTTATTTTTTATACCGAGTTTTTTTTGTTTATCGAGTCTTCGACAAGCAGAACGAGTAACTAATGTAACACAAGCAGCACTATAAAATAGCGCCGCAGAAATAAGCATAGGCCATGTCATATTAAAGGTAAGTAAATAACCACTTACAATAAAATACGCGAACGGTAAGTTCTCATAAAGCGTCTTAGGTACAAACAAAACGATTCCAGAAATCAATAAGGTGATAAATTAAGTGTAGGTTGATTTTCAACTTTTGATTGGCTTAATTTTAAACACTGTCACTTTCTATTATTTACCCTCTCAATGAAGCCACCGTCATACTGATATTAAAATACAACTCGCAAAGACACCGTCATCCTGATATTGAAATACAACTAGCAAAGACACCGTCATCCTGAACTTGTTTCAGGATCTAGTGCTTAGATACTGAAATAAATTCAGCATGACGATCTCAAGAGCCAGTTCTTAAATACGTAAATACAACCCACAAAGACACCGTCATCCTGAACTTGTTTCAGGATCTAGTGCTTTAGATACTGAAATACTACTCACAAAGACAACGTCATCCTGAACTTGTTTCAGGATCTAGTACTTTAGATACTGAAATAAATTCAGCATGACGATCTCAAGGGCCTGTATTTATATACTGAAATACAACTAACAAAGACACCGTCATCCTGAACTTGTTTCAGGATCTCGTTGTTGACAAAACAAAAAACAGATACTGAAATAAATTCAGTATGACGATCTCAAGAGCCTGTATTTATATACTGAAATACAACTAACAAAGACACCGTCATCTTGAACTTGTTTCAGGATCTCGTTGTTGACAAAACAAAAAACAGATACTGAAATAAATTCAGTATGTCGATCTTAAGCGCCAGTACTTATTATACGTAAATACAACTCACAAAGACGCTGTCATCCTGAACTTGTTTCAGGATCTTGTTGTTGACAAAACAAAAACAGATACTGAAATAAATTCAGTATGTCGATCTTAAGCGCCAGTACTTATTATACGTAAATACAACTCACAAAGACGCTGTCATCCTGAACTTGTTTCAGGATCTCGTTGTTGACAAAACAAAAACAGATACTGAAATAAATTCAGCATGACGATCTTAAGGGCCAGTATTTATATACTTAAATACAACTCACAAAGACACTGTCATCCTGAACTTGTTTCAGGATCTCGTTGTTGACAAAACAAAAAACAGATACTGAAGTAAATTCAGCATGACGATCTTAAGGGCCAGTATTTATATACTTAAATACAACTCACAAAGACACTGTCATCCTGAACTTGTTTCAGGATCTCGTTGTTGACAAAACAAAAACAGATACTGAAATAAATTCAGCATGACGGGATTGAACATCGTCACTCTTTGTCATCCTTGGCACCGTGACATACCGTTCTTCCTGAACATCGTCACTCTTTGCCATCCTTGGCACCGTGACATACCGTTCTTCCTGAACATCGTCACTCTTTGCCATCCTTGGCACCGTGACATACCGTTCTTCCTGAACATAAAAAAACCGCAATTAAGCGGTTTTTTATTACTTTTAATAATTACATCGGCTAACTAAAGCCTAAGCTATAATATTAAAGCTTGTCAGCATTGTTAGCTAAGTAAGATGCAACGCCTTCAGGAGAAGCAGTCATACCTTTATCACCTTTGTTCCAGCCAGCTGGACAAACTTCGCCGTGCTCTTGGTGGAATTGTAATGCGTCAACCATACGGATCATTTCGTCAACGTCACGACCTAATGGTAAATCGTTAATTACTTGATGACGTACATTGCCTTCTTCATCAATTAAGAAAGAACCACGAAATGCAACACCCGCTTCAGGATGTTCAACATCGTACGCTTTACAGATTTCATGCTTTGTATCAGCAACTAAAGTATATTGTACTGGGCCAATACCGCCTTCGTTTACTGGAGTGTTACGCCATGCGTTATGAGAAAATTGTGAATCGATAGAAACACCAATAACTTCAACACCACGGCTTTTGAATTCTTCCATACGGTGATCAAAAGCTAATAACTCAGACGGACAAACAAAAGTAAAATCTAGAGGGTAGAAAAACACTACGGCTTTTTTACCTTTAATTGCTGTCGATAACGTAAAGCTATCAACAATTTCGCCACTACCTAAAACTGCTGCTGCAGTAAAATCTGGTGCTGCACGGCCAACTAATACACTCATTCTATTCTCCAATATTTTTATTAAATTGATTTAAATCATAAAACTGACATACATCTATTATTGAGACGATAAGGTGATTTTCAACTTATTTTCATCTTTTTTAATAAAAAATTTAACTAACGTCAGTTTCAAAAATGATACTAAGCTTTTTCTTCAGAATTATTTTTTTCTGCAGCTTCTTTGATCAAGGTTTGTAATTCACCTTGTTGGAACATTTCCATAATAATGTCACAACCACCGACTAATTCACCGTCAACCCATAATTGTGGGAATGTTGGCCAATCAGCATACTTTGGTAATTCGGCACGAATATCAGGATTTTGTAAAATATCAACATAAGCAAATTTTTCACCACACTGCATTAGTGCTTGTGATGCTTGTGAAGAAAAGCCACAGCTAGGCAATTTAGGAGAACCTTTCATATAAAGCAAAATAGTGTTTTCAGAAAGTTGTTCTTTGATACGTTCAATAGTTTCCATGGGATACCTCTAATTACGACCGAAAAAACCTCGATCTTTACAATATAAAATTTAATGTTTATTACTTTGATTAATGGAGTCTGACACTAAAATAATCAAGGTAATAAAGACTAAAAAGCACTTATTTAGTAGAATAAACAATAACAGGCTTGATATTTACACTGGCAAAACCTATATAAATGGGTACACTAGTCAGGCTTTAATAATACTTGACTAGTTTACTAGGTTTTAACTGGTTTTTAAATAAAAGCACACAACTTCTTTATTTTTGCGCAAAAATAAATTTGTATAACCCATTTCTGGAGAAACTAATGGCTATTGAATTACCCGCATTACCCTATGCACAAGATGCACTTGTACCACATATTTCAGCTGAAACACTTGAGTTTCACTACGGTAAGCATCACAACACTTATGTTGTAAAGCTTAATGGATTAATTGAAGGTACTGATTTTGAAGGCAAGTCTTTAGAAGACATCGTAAAGACTTCATCAGCAGGCATTTTCAATAATGCAGCACAAATTTGGAATCACACATTCTACTGGAACAGCTTAAGCCCTAACGGCGGCGGTGAACCAACAGGCGCTTTAGCTGATGCAATCAATGCAAGCTTTGGTTCTTTCGCTGAATTTAAAACAAAATTTACTGAAAGTGCAATCAACAACTTTGGTTCAAGCTGGACATGGTTAGTGAAAAAAGCAGATGGTAGCCTTGCTATCGTTAACACTTCAAATGCTGCAACACCATTAACTGATGAGAGCGTTACACCGTTATTAACAGTGGATTTATGGGAACATGCTTACTACATTGATTACCGTAATCTTCGTCCAAGCTACATGGCTGGTTTTTGGGCATTAGCTAACTGGGATTTTGCTGCGGCAAACTTCGCTTAATTTATATTCATTAAAGATTAATTTATTAACCTTTAAGTAAGAATTTTATTGAAAACCAGAGTACCTACTCTGGTTTTTTTATGCTTAAAATTCAATAAAAGTGTCCTTTTTCTTTTAAATTCAATATAAAATATTTTTATATTTTCCTCTTTGCTTACAAAAAAATCTCTAATTATTCTCAACCTTAAAAAATACCGTCTAGACTTAATGGTAGACATATTCGTTTAAATGCAAAGTTTAGTGTCTTGTTGGGGCGAATATCGATAGTTTCTCGGTCTTATTTGAATGAGTTAAACAATATCGACTTTGTACTACGGTAAGTTTTTACTCATCTGCAAATTTTTTCCTTATGGAGGCAGTTATGAGTATTTTTCAGCATTATCAATCACGTTACGATGAAGCTAAAGAAGAGAACTTTAGTATTCAAGCATTTTTAGCTATTTGTCAAAAAGACAAACTTGCTTACGCCACCGCTTCTGAGCGCTTATTGAAGGCCATTGGCGAGCCTGAAATGATAGACACCTCAAATGAACCTACCTTAAGCCGTATATTTTCTAATCGGGTAATTGCTCGCTATCCTGCCTTTAAGGAATTTTATGGCATGGAAGAAGCTATAGAGCAGATTGTTGCCTACCTTAAGCATGCTTCACAAGGACTGGAAGAACAGAAACAAATACTCTATTTATTAGGGCCTGTGGGTGGAGGAAAATCATCATTAGCTGAAAAATTAAAAGCATTAATGCAGCAAGAGCCTATCTATGTGCTCAGTGCTAATGGCATAAGAAGCCCGGTAAATGACCACCCTTTTTGTTTATTCGACGCAAATGCAGATGGTAAGATATTAAAAAAAGAATATAAAATACCAGAACGTTATTTAAAGACCATTATGTCGCCTTGGGTGGCTAAAAGGCTGCATGAATATCAAGGTGATATTGCAAAATTTGAGGTGGTTAAGTTATATCCTTCAATTCTTGATCAAATAGCCATTGCAAAAACAGAGCCTGGCGACGATAACAATCAAGATATTTCAGCCCTGGTTGGTAAAGTTGATATTCGACAGTTAGAGCACTTTTCACAAAATGATCCTGATGCCTATAGCTATTCAGGCGCATTGTGTCGAGCGAATCAAGGCATGATGGAATTTGTCGAAATGTTCAAAGCCCCCATTAAAGTATTGCATCCGTTGTTAACAGCAACACAAGAAGGTAACTATAATCCAACAGAAGGATTATCAGCCCTGCCCTTTAATGGCATATTGCTTGCGCATTCTAATGAGTCAGAATGGCAAACCTTTAGAAATAACAAAAACAACGAAGCCTTTTTGGACCGCGTTTATATGGTCAAAGTCCCTTACTGTATGCGTGTTTCTGAAGAAGTAAAAATTTATAAAAAATTACTCGAAAACAGTGAATTAAAAAATGCACATTGTGCGCCAGATACGTTAGAAACCTTAGCGCAGTTTTCTGTACTATCACGTTTAAAAGATCCCGAGAACTCTAGTATTTATTCTAAAATGCGCGTTTATGACGGCGAAAGCTTAAAAGACACCGACCCAAAAGCTAAGTCGTATCAAGAATACCGTGATTATGCGGGCATGGATGAAGGTATGTCTGGGCTATCAACACGTTTTGCTTTTAAAATATTATCACGCGTTTTTAATTTTGATCATTTAGAAGTTGCCGCAAATCCAGTACATTTATTTTATGTACTCGAGCAACAAATTGAACGAGAGCAATTACCCCAAGAAACAGCCGAGCGATATTTAGAGTTCATTAAAGGTTACTTGTCAGCTCAATACATAGAATTTATTGGCAAGGAAATTCAAACGGCTTATTTAGAGTCTTATTCTGAATATGGACAAAACATCTTTGATCGCTATGTCACTTATGCTGATTTTTGGATACAAGACCAAGAGTATCGCGATGCTGAAACTGGACAGCTTTTCGACCGAGAAGCCTTAAATAATGAATTAGAAAAAGTAGAAAAGCCTGCTGGCATTAGTAACCCTAAAGATTTTCGTAATGAAATTGTCAATTTTGTATTACGTGCTAAAGCCAATAACAACGGTAAGAACCCCAACTGGACAAGTTACGAAAAACTGCGCACGGTTATTGAGAAAAAAATGTTCTCGAATACTGAAGATTTATTACCCGTTATTTCGTTTAACACTAAAACATCAAATGACGACCAGCAAAAACATGACGATTTTATAGAACGCATGATGAGTAAAGGTTATACAAAAAAACAAGTGCGGTTACTGTCAGAGTGGTATTTACGGGTAAGAAAGTCTTCTTAACTTGTACTTTATTGTTTTAAAAAGCCAATAAAGTAGGAGGATAATATGGCGAATTTTATTGATAGACGCTTAAATAGCAAAAACAAAAGCACGGTTAATCGCCAGCGCTTTATTAAACGCTATAAAAGCCAAATAAAGAAATCCGTTGAACAAGCGATTAATAAACGCAGTGTTACTGATGTTTATAGTGGTGAGGACATTACCATCACCAAAAAAGATTTATCTGAACCTGTTTTTCATCAGGGCAAAGGGGGTGTTAAAGATAGAGTTCACCCGGGTAATGACCAATTTTCAACCGGCGATCAAATCAAACGCCCTCCACAACAGCAAGGACAAGGTAGCGGTAAAGGTGATGCCAGTAACACTGGTGAGGGAGATGATGATTTTATTTTTTCTATTTCTAAAGATGAATATTTGAACTTACTTTTTGAAGATCTTGAATTGCCAAATTTAGAAAAGAACCAATTAGATACGTTAATTGATTATAAAACTGTTCGCTCGGGTTATTGTGCTGAAGGCGTCCCCTCAAATATAGATATTGTAAAATCGCTACAGGGATCAATAGCAAGACGTATTGCCATGACATCAACCAAGCGTAAAGAGTTAAAAGTCCTTGAACTCGCCTTAGCGGCACTAATGGCTGATAAACATGATCATGTCCAAAAAATTAAAGACCTAAACAATCAGATCGACATGCTTAAAGGTAAAATCAGTAAAGTCCCTTTCATTGACACCTTTGATTTACGTTTTAGAAACTATGCAAAACAAGCCCTACCTACATCAAAGGCGGTGATGTTCTGTTTAATGGATGTTTCGGGCTCTATGGACCAAGCCACTAAAGATATTGCCAAACGATTTTATCTCTTATTGTATTTGTTTCTCACCCGCACCTATAAAACGATTGATGTGGTCTATATTCGACACCACACGCAAGCAAAAGAGGTTGATGAAGAAGAGTTTTTTTATTCGCAAGAAACTGGCGGCACTATTGCTTCAAGTGCATTAGATTTAATGATTAAAATAATGGATGAGCGTTATAAGGAAAGCGAATGGAATATTTACGCCGCGCAGGCCTCTGATGGAGATAACTGGGCCGATGACTCTCCTCGTTGTCAAAAATTACTCACAGAGCATATTCTACCTAAAGCACGCTACTTTAGTTACATTGAAATATCACAACGACCTCATCAAACACTTTGGCAGCAATATCAAGAAATTGCAGCATATACAGAACATTTTGCAATACAACATATTAAAAGCGTTGAAGATATTTATCCTGTTTTTAGAAAGCTTTTCAAGAAAAATCAGAGTAAAGCAGCCTAAGTTAATAATGGCAAAGGAGGCAAATAATGGACAAACGTAAACCCTTAAGTGACCAGTGTGACTGGAACTTTGATTTACTTGATCAATATCAAACTGAAATTGCACGGGTTGCAAAGCATTATCGATTGGAGACTTACGCCAACCAAATTGAAGTGATCACCGCAGAGCAAATGATGGATGCATACGCTAGTGTCGGTATGCCTATTGGATATAACCATTGGACATTTGGTAAAAAATTTATTCAAACAGAGCAAAACTATAAACGTGGTCAAATGGGATTAGCCTACGAAATTGTTATCAATTCTGATCCTTGTATTTCATATTTAATGGAAGAGAATTCTATGACCATGCAAGCACTCGTTATGGCACATGCTTGTTACGGACATAATTCTTTTTTTAAAGGTAATTATTTATTCCAAACCTGGACTGATGCGAGCTCAATAATTGACTACTTATTGTTTGCTAAAAACTACATTAGCGAATGTGAACAAAAATTTGGCATTAGTGAGGTTGAATCATGCTTAGATGCTTGTCATGCATTAATGAATCACGGTGTTGACCGCTATAAACGTCCACAAAAGATATCATTAGAGGAAGAGTTACAACGTCAAAATGACCGTGAAGCATATTTACAATCGCAGGTGAATACATTATGGCGAACATTACCGAAAAACAAAGATGATGCTAAAGATAAGAAACCGACATTTCCAAATGAACCGCAAGAAAACATTTTATATTTCATTGAAAAATATGCGCCGTTACTAAAACCATGGCAAAGAGAAATTGTACGCATTGTTCGTAAGATCTCGCAATACTTTTATCCGCAAAAACAAACACAAGTCATGAACGAGGGCTGGGCCTGCTTTTGGCATTACACACTGCTAAACCATTTATATGATGAAGGCTTAGTTACCGATAAGTTCATGATGGAATTTTTACATAACCATACCAATGTTGTCGCTCAACCCAATTACAACAGTCCTCATTATTCTGGTATTAATCCTTATGCGTTAGGCTTTAATATGTTTATAGATATTAGAAGAATATGTGAACAACCAACAGAAGAAGATAAACGATGGTTTCCAGAAATAGCCAATAGTAATTGGTTAGATACTTTACATTTTGCCATGAAAAATTTCAAAGATGAAAGCTTCATTAGTCAATATTTATCACCAAAACTAATGCGCGATTTCAAGTTATTTTATTTACACGATGATGAAAAAGAAAATTTTATTGACGTGGCGGCTATTCACAATGAAAGTGGCTACAAAAAAGTAAGAAGCGCGTTATCTGAACAGTATAATTTGAGTAATCTGGAGGTTAATATTCAGGTAACAAATGCTGATGTTGATGGTGACCGATCGCTAACATTGAAATATACACCACACCAAAATGTTCCGCTAGACGATTCAAAAGATGAAGTGATGAAACATTTATATACCTTATGGCAATTTGACGTGCGGTTAGTACAGAACAATGAAGAGGGGGATGAAGAAGTTATTGCACAATATCCAGAATGAGAGAGCAGTGAAGATGATTAAAAGGCAAGTTAACCCTTGCCTTTTAATCACTATAGATAATTTATTCAGATAGCTCTTTTAATACGTCATCTTTAAGTTCTAGCCAAAGCTTACCTGACTCGATACCATATTTACGTACGGCAAATATAGACTCATCAAACTTATCTTCGCTAGCTAATTCAATTAATTTCTTATAATAGACTCGAGATATCTCACGACCTTTAGGATGAGAAAAATATAAAGTACCTAGACGAGAATATAAGCCTCTAAAGCCATTTAAGATTAATAAATAGATAGAATTTCCAGAGGCAACCACCAACTCTTTATTTAATCGATAATCAAACTCGGCAAAGGCTTCTCCGTTATCTTCTACATCTTCATAAGCTTTAATGAGCTCAATCACTTTTTCAGCATTATTTTTAATCGCGCCACGAATATAAATGGCGCTAATATTTGTCCGAGCTGACATTAAATTGTCAACCAGATCAGGTATGCCTTCTTGATCGAGTTGAGCCAAGGTTTCAAGAATATTTAAACTAGAGGTTTCCCAAAAGTTATTCACTTTGGTGGGTTTACCGTGCTTAATAGTCAACCAGCCATCTCGTGCTAAGCGCTGTAAAACTTCACGTAATGTTGTACGCGTAACGCCAATGAGTTCAGATAACTCTCGTTCAGCCGGAAGTATAGAACCGGGGGGGAAACCACCGTTCCAAATAGACTCAACAATATATTGCTCTGCAAACCCTGCTGGGCTATGTGCTTTGATAACCATACTGCTCCACACAATATCTTAATCTTAAAATTTTAACTGATTGTACCAGAACATCTATTTGGCACAAGCGGATAAATTCGACGTTACTGTCAACGTTGGTCACTTATGTGGATACTCAGTGGCAACCTCACACTATATTTTGTGAAAAACAACAGAGTTAACCCCTGTTTATTAGCGGCTGTAGAGAGATAAGCCTTTAATTTATGAATAATAAATAATTTTATTTGTAGATAAAGTCAGTAAGTCAAAATGCAATTTACTATTTAATTTTTAAGCCAATACTGAACTAGCGTCTAAAAAACTATTAATATTTAAAGCTAATGCCTGATAAGAAGCGATGAGTTAAGTCACGAAAGCCCCCCCTAATAAATTTTTATCTTATTAAAGTACTTATTATGCATAAACATCGATTAACTCAATAATTTAGCAATATTAACATGCTATATTCTGCGAAATAGCATGGCAAATCTAGAATTAGCTTACTCATTGTGAATTTATAGATCAATCGATGGTGTTTAACGCGGGGCTAAAATGTGTATTTATAAAAGCAATATTTAATTTAATACTGCAGAGTCGAAGCATTTCAAGCAAAACGGCAATTCAATAAATATCACTGCGGCTAAGTTATTAAATAATATAAAGGACTCATGCCTTATATTATCAGAAGAAAAGGCCACGATTACGCTATAAAGATAGATTATTTACAAGCTTTTCAATTGTACTTAAACTACTATGCATTTTTTATCAAAATAACAGAAACAAGATCCATTCAAGGCGAGACACAATTCGTCATATACTTAAAATAAACAGGTCAATTATGCAACAATCCTTCATGAGTGCATTTTATAAAAACTTTCTTGGCAACTCGCCTGAGTGGTACAAGCTGGCAATTATCTCATTCTTAGTGATTAACCCTATCCTCTTTTTCTATGTTGACCCCTATATTGCAGGTTGGGCATTAGTCATAGAGTTTATATTCACTTTAGCAATGGCATTAAAATGTTACCCGCTGCAACCCGGCGGTTTATTAACGATTGAAGCTATTGCCATAGGGATGACTTCACCCGCTCATGTAAAACATGAATTAATGATTAACTTCGAAGTACTTCTGCTGCTGATTTTTATGGTTGCTGGAATATATTTCATGAAGAGTTTGTTGCTCTTTTTGTTCACGAAAATAGTCACTAAGATCCGTTCAAAAATAGTGGTGTCATTATTATTCTGTTTTTCAGGGGCATTTTTATCAGCATTTTTAGATGCATTAACCGTCATTGCGGTAATAATCAGCGTTGGCCTAGGTTTTTATTCTGTCTATCATAAAGCTGCCTCTATAGGTGAAGACCATCCCCATGACAATCCCGATGATGATGATATAAAAAGCGATTTACAAAGCTTTAGAGGATATTTACGTAACCTATTGATGCACGCAGGTGTTGGTACAGCTTTAGGTGGTGTATGCACTATCGTGGGCGAACCACAAAATTTGATTATTGGTCAGCAAGCCGGTTGGGATTTCATTGAATTCACCATTCGGATGTCACCCGTTACTATTCCTGTATTTGTTTCAGGTTTAATCACATGTGCTTTATTAGAAAAGTTCAAATGGTTTGGTTATGGTTTTGCCCTGCCAGAAAATGTTTATCAAATATTACGTGACTTCGACATTGAAGAAAGTAAAAAACGCAATAAAAGTGATAATGTAAAATTAGTCGTGCAAGGATTAATCGCCGTTTGGTTGATTGTTGGTTTAGCATTACATTTAGCGCCAGTTGGCTTAATTGGTTTATCCGTTATTATACTTGCAACGGTTTTCACAGGTGTAACTGAAGAACATCAAATTGGTCATGCTTTTGAAGAAGCATTACCTTTTACCGCGCTATTAGTGGTTTTTTTGTCCATCGTTGCCGTTATTGTTGACCAACAATTATTTACGCCCGTCATCACTTGGGTATTAACTTTTGAAGGTAACATGCAATTAGTCATGTTTTATTTAGCTAATGGCCTATTATCTATGGTCAGTGACAACGTATTTGTTGGCACGGTATACATTACTGAAATTGAAAAAGCACTTTCTTCAGGAATAATAAGCCGTGACCAATTTGATTTACTTGCTGTTGCTATTAACACAGGCACTAACTTGCCGAGTGTTGCTACGCCAAATGGCCAAGCTGCGTTTTTATTCCTATTAACTTCAGCGCTTGCTCCCTTAGTTAGATTGTCATATGGCCGTATGGTTATTATGGCTTTCCCTTATACTATCGTATTGACCATTATTGGTTTACTTGCTATTTCTTCAGGTCATTTGGAGCAATCGACACAAGATTTTTATGAATCGGGTTTAATTCAGCATCACATGACTGAAGGTGGGGCGTCATCTTCACAAGAACACTAAAGTTAACATATAGTAGTTTTACTGTTAACTTGTATCAATAAAGCGCCCTTATGGCGCTTTATTTATACTAATGATAAAAGTCATTTTTGTGCAACAAACTAAGTGCTAGCAACTATCACGCTAATGTCACTATCACATCAATTTAAGTGTCAATATGTGATGATGTCTATAGTTAACTAGATAACAATCTAAAATAACAACATTGAACATGATTAAGGAAAACTTTTGAAATTTTTAAGTGATTTATCGGTAAACACTCGCGCTTGGCAATTACTTAGCCTAACCGTTTTTGGTTTAGAATTATCGGCTCTTTATTTTCAATACGTAATGGGCTTAGCTCCTTGCATTATGTGTATTTACCAACGTACAGCACTATGGGGAATATTCTTTGCTGGCATAGTTGGCAGCATGGGCAATAAAAATACTCTCTTACGCTCAGTCGCATTGACACTCTGGGGTGTTAGCGCTATATGGGGGTTATTGATTGCCATTGAGCACGTTGAAATTCAATCAGCTACATTATCATTTCTCTATAGTTGTGAGTTTGTACCTAACTTCCCAAGTTGGGCCCCTTTACACAAATGGTTACCTTCTTTGTTTGAAGCAACAGGAGATTGTGGTGACATAAATTGGCAATTCTTCGGTTATACTATGCCACAAATGATGATTGTTGTTTTTGGTGGTTTTACTGCTGCGCTAGTGGTAATTGTATTAGCTCAACTGATCAATAAAAAATCACTGTGATCATTTAAAATGTCGATTTACTCGCTGCTTTTAATAAAGGGTCACAGAACACAGTAGTCAAATTATAAGGCCTTTAATGGCCTAACTAATCTCATTGTATTAAACAATAGCCTCACAATGGGGCACTTACTGCTTAAGTGATAAAATCATGTCTATATTACTCACTGTTATCGTATCAACATTTCTTGCTGGTTTGGCTATGCCACTTGGTGCTGCCCTTGCCTGCTTCGAAAAAATTGGCAATGACTGGCTTGAACAAGAGCTCAGACATAGCGTTATGGCTTTTGGTGGCGGAGCGCTGTTGTCGGCAGTTGCCTTAGTATTAGTACCTGAAGGAATGGGAAATCTTGATATATTACCCGCATGCATTTGGTTTATTGTTGGCGGGCTTAACTTTATGGCACTAGATATTTATCTTAAAAAAATAGATACACCTGCCAGTCAACTAGCAGCAATGCTTGCTGATTTCATTCCAGAATCAATAGCACTTGGAGCAGCATTCGCAACAGGAAGTAGTAGTGCATATTTGCTAGCTGGTTTAATTGCCTTACAAAACTTACCTGAAGGATTTAGCGCTTATCGTGAGTTAAGTGCATCTTCAAGTTATAAACCGCAAAAAATTATCATGGTCTTTGCTTTAATGGCAATACTTGGGCCTATCGCCGCAGTTTCTGGCTATTTATGGCTATCTGAGTCCCCCAAGATTATTGGCGCGGTTATGCTTTTCGCTTCAGGCGGAATTCTTTATTCAATATTTCAAGATTTGGCACCACAAGTAAAATTAGAAAATCATTGGGCTCCACCGATGGGCGCTGTGTTAGGCTTTACTCTTGGCATGTTGGGGCTAATGTTAACGGCAGCATAAATCATAATGGCGTTATAATAGAAGCATAATTTGCCATTACATTTATGCTAGGTAATTAAGATAAAGGGGCTAAAATTTAGCCCCTTATTTTTGTTATAACAAAAATAAATAGCAAACAATTGCTATTAAACAAGACAAGATAAAACTTAATATTGCCCCTTCTTTCACCATATCTTTAATTTCAAGTTCACCAGTACCATAAGCAATTGCATTAGGCGCAGTAGCAACAGGCAGCATAAAAGCGCAACTCGCGCACATAGCGGCGGGCACCATTAATACCATAGGATCGTAACCAGCAGAGGTGGCAACGACAGCCAAAATAGGCATAAGTAAGGTTGCTGTCGCGGTGTTACTGGTAATTTCTGTGAGGTAAGTAACCACTAAACAAATTGTCAGTATCATCACAATTACCGGTAAATTAGCCAACGAAGACAGCCATTCGCCTAGTATCTGGCTTAAACCTGATTCAACAAACCCTTTAGCAATGGCAATACCGCCAGCAAATAACAGCAACATTCCCCAGGGTATTGATTTAGCAGTGTCCCAATCAAGCAGGCGCGAGCCCTTACCATTAGGGATTAAAAACATTAACACCACGGCAAATAAAGCGACGGTGCTGTCACCCGCAATTTGAACATTTAATAGGTCACTCCAGCCACCAAAGGGCTCTGAGCGAGTGATCCATGCGAGTGCTGTAAGGCCAAAAACCCACAGTGTTCTTTTTTCTTCACTTCGCCATTCGCCTTGCGCGGGTAACTTTATTTCATGGTCGAGTTTTACCTTTCTTGTTAGCCAGAATGCCATAATAGGTAAAGCGATTAACACTATCGGGACGCCTATTTTCATCCATGATAAAAACCCAAATTCTCGGCCAGTATTTTCTTCATATATGCCCATAAAAATAACATTGGGTGGTGTACCAATAGGGGTACCAATACCGCCAACCGACGCAGCATAGGCAATACCTAAAATTAAAGCGACTTTAAGTTCTTTGTTATCTACATGAGTAAGTATAGCTAATGCAATCGGCAGCATAATTAAAGTCGTTGCGGTATTTGAAATCCACATACTTAATAAAGCAGACGCTAACATAAAACCAAAGACTAATCGCCGCCCACTTGATACGCCAACTAACTTAACCATGTAAACAGCAAGTCTTTGGTGTGCTCCACTTTTCTCTATCGCTTTAGAGAGCATAAATGCCCCCATTAACAATAAAATAACGTGACTACCTAATGATGAAGCTACTGTTTTATGATCAACAACCCCCAGTAGTGGCAGCAAAGCAAAAGGGACTAAAGATGTTGCAGGAATGGGGATCGCTTCACTAACCCACCAAATAACGGTGAGTAATGTTATTGCCGCCGCAGTTGCGGGTTTTTCTGCTAAGCCTAACCAAAGTAGCAAAAAGTAAAAACCAAAGGCTAGTGCGGGTGCTAAGACAATAAAACTTTGTTTAGTTAACTTCATTTAACTCTCTATTTTTATTATTTTTAAGAGGACGATAAAATTATTTTATAAGTATTCGGCTAATGCTTGTCGAGCATGTTGCCAATGAGTATTCGCCTTTAACTCACTGAGCCCACTCGTAGACGTTTTCAATAAACGTAATAAGCGCTGATTACTTTTTTCATCAATAGTGATATTGGCATGGTCAATGACATCTATACAGCTATCTCTGTTATTACACAGTAATAGCATGTCGCAACCTGCTTGTTGAGCTGCTTCAGCACGTTCAACATAACCACCAACACATGCAGCACCTTCCATCGATAAATCATCACTGAAAATAACGCCACTAAAACCAAGTTGCTTACGCAAAATATCTTTGAGCCAGTAAGGAGAAAAACCGACAGCTTCGCGGTCAACGTCAGGGAAAATAACGTGGGCAGGCATTAATGCATCGACCTTATTGCTATTAATTAACGTTTTAAAAGGTAACATATCAACAGCGAATATTTCATCACGTGAACGAGAGTCAATAGGTAAAGCAAGGTGAGAATCAGCTTCAACACTGCCATGACCAGGAAAATGCTTACCCGTAGCTTTCATACCAACCAAATGTAAGCCATCGACAAAAGCACTAGCGAGTTGACAAACAATTTCTGGATTTTTATGAAAAGCTCTATCACCAATAACAGCACTAATATCGTTAATATCAAGAATAGGTGCAAAACTGATATCAATACCGACGGCTTGAACTTCTAATGCCATTAATATTGCACTTTGTTTAGCCAGCTCTTGCGCCACACTAATATTTTCTTCGGCAAAGTGCCAAATCTTACCCATTGCCGGAATAAGAGAGAAGCCATCACGAAATCGCTGAACTCGACCACCTTCATGGTCAACGGCAATAATCAATGGCTTTTTAGCGGCACGGCGGATATCAGCAGTCAATTCTGCTATTTGTTCAGGGGATTCATAATTACGAGTAAATAAAATTAACCCACCAACAAGAGGATGTTGCAGAAGCTCTTTGTCTTCTGCCGTTAAAGATGTGCCAAGCACATCTAGCATAATAGGACCCATATACACACTTTGAAGATGATAAGTTTTTGATGTTGCTACTTTACCTAAATCAATAGTAATTACAAAGGCTGATATTGATATATAACGGTGATACCTGAAAATTATCGCTGACAGATTGAAGTATCACGGATATATCATATAAAAATGATAAAAGAGTAAGATTAAAGTAAAGGAGCAGCAACACCTGCGGCGACATAAGGGATAACTTGTTTAATCACGCCGGCAATGTCCATATTACGATCAAAATCACTTTTAGCGATATCAATTAAAGCATCACTCGAAGACATGGTAAAAACCACTGTGCCCATAGTGAAGTGCAAACGCCAAAACATTTCTTCAGCAGTAAGCTCTGGATAAGCTTTTTGCACCGCTTTAACAAAGTTATTAATAACGCCTGGGTATTGTGTCGTTAAGAACCAACGCAAAAAGCCTTGGCTATCGCTATAACCTCGTCCTAATAATTGTAAAAAATTACTGGTACCATTTTCTTTAAATTCATTTAATGATAACAAGGGTTCAATAAAAGCTGAAAACACTTCAAGTAAGGTTAAATCATCTTGTTCGCATATATTCACTAGCGATAATTCTAAACGAGGTGAAAGTTCGTTCATATAACGAGACATTACTGATTTTATTAACTCTTTTTTAGAGCCAAAATGGTAATTTACTGCGGCTAAATTAACTTCTGCTTGGCTAGTAATTTCTCTTAATGATGTACCATTAAAACCTTGCGTTGCGAATAATTTTTCTGCTGCATCTAAAATTTTGTTTTTTGTACTCATGTGCCAACGGTACCTCTTACCTGCGCCCTAAATGAAAATATTCATCATTAATTAAGCCTAGTTTAAACAAGCGTTTGAAATAACGCAACAATGAATATACAAATCAATAAATTTACATTTAAATTCAACAAGATAGCCTTTATTTTGGTATGACCACCTCCTCTATTACCTATTCACAGCCAGATGAATATGGCAACGATCACAATACAGACCAAACGTTGTTATATTCGTAAAAAACGCAACGTAGACCTTTACGTTTTATTGAAGAGAATATTGAAGCGTACAAAGTACTGGAGATGACTATCAGTTCAGTCCAAGAATAAAAGTTAAGCCCTAGCATTAAATTCTAAGTTTATAAGCCTAATTTAACCTTAATCACATTCGCTAAGGTTAAGTTTTACACACTGAAAGTAAAGAGCATAATATGGCGATATAAAGCACTCAACGTAAAAGTGTTTAGTGCTTTTTATCGAAACAACTAAAACGTTTAGATACGTTGATACTTCCCTACTGGTTTATCTGATTTAATCTACATAGGTTATCTTTAATCTCGACTTTTATTTAACGTTAATCGCGTTAACGTTTGCCCGTTAATTACCTAGTAAGATAATGTTCAAACTTACTTAATCACAGAGTATTGTAAAAGTTTGATCAGTTTTTGCGGTCAAAGCTTTAAGCTGACTAGACAATTTTATATACTGGCGATTCATTATCTATTAATAATAAAAATATAAGACTGTTATGATAAAACTATTCAAACAAACAAGCGTAGCCTTGTGTGTATTGGCCTCACTTACTGCATGTAATGATGAAAATTCTACACAAACTGAACAAGCACAAACGCAAGTAGCTCCAGCATTAACAGCAAAAGATGCGAATGTATTTCTTAACGCTACCGAAAAAGAATTAATCGCTCTAGGTATTGAGGGGAGCCGCGCCGAATGGATTTATTCAAATTTTATTACCGATGATACAGCCGCCCTATCTGCGGCAGCAAACCAAAAATCAACAGAAGCTGGCGTTCGTTTCGCTATGGCAGCGGCTAAATTTGACGATGTCGATGTTACAGAGACACAACGTAGAAAATTAAATACCTTAAAGCAAAGCTTAGTTATGCCAGCGCCACAAGATTCTGAAAAGTCAGCTGAACTGGCAAAAATTGGCTCTGAACTTGGCGGCATGTACGGTAAAGGAACATACACGACCCAAGCTGGAAAAAAATTAAGCTTGGGTGAAATGACTTCGACGATGGCAACATCACGTGATTACGACGAATTGCTAGAAATGTGGCAAGGCTGGCGAACAATTAGTCCAGAGATGAAACCTTTATTTGTTCGTCAATCTGAATTAGGCAATGAGGGTGCACAAGGGCTAGGCTACAAAGACTTAGGCGCCATGTGGCGTTCAAACTACGATATGCCTGCTGACGATTTCGCTAAAGAACTTGACCGTTTATGGGGACAAGTAAAGCCCTTGTACGATGACCTTCACTGCTATGTTCGCAGCGAACTAGGCAAAACCTATGGAGAAGATAAGGTAGCACAAGACCAACCTATTCCCGCTCATTTGTTGGGTAATATGTGGGCACAATCATGGGGGAATATCTATGAGTTAGTTGCTCCTGAAAATGCAGATCCAGGTTATGATGTTACCGAGCAGTTAGCTGCAAATAACTATGACGAAATTAAAATGGTTGCAGGGGCTGAAACCTTTTTTACATCTTTAGGGTTCGATGCATTACCTGAAACATTCTGGACGCGATCATTATTTACTAAACCAGCAGACCGCGATGTTGTTTGTCATGCTTCCGCTTGGGATCTTGATGCAAAAGATGATATTCGCATTAAAATGTGTATTCAAAAAACCGGCGAAGAGTTCAACGTTATTCACCACGAACTTGGTCATAATTTCTATCAGCGCGCTTACCAAGATCAACCCGTTTATTTTCAAAATAGTGCCAACGATGGTTTTCATGAAGCGATTGGTGACACCATTGCACTTTCAGTAACACCTAAATACTTGAAAGAAATTGGCTTAATCGACACTATCCCTGACGAATCAAAAGATATTGGTTTATTAATGAAAATGGCGTTAGAGAAAATAGCCTTCATCCCCTTCGGCTTAATGGTTGATCAATGGCGTTGGAAAGTCTATTCAGGAGAAATTACACCAGAGAATTACAATACAGCTTGGTGGGAATTACGTCAAAAGTATCAAGGCATTGCTGCACCCGTAGCTCGTGAAGTTGATGCATTTGACCCCGGTGCGAAATACCATGTGCCTGGTGGCGTACCTTACAGTCGATATTTCTTAGCGCATATTCAACAATTTGAGTTTCATAAAGCGCTTTGTGAAATATCAGGTAATACCGATCCCATTCATCGCTGTTCAATTTACAACTCTAAGGCTGCCGGTAAAGCACTTAATACCATGTTAGAAATGGGCTCTAGTCAGCCTTGGCAAGAAGCTTATAAAGTGTTGACTGGGAGTAAACAAATGGACGCAACCGCAGTACTCGATTACTTTGCTCCTTTACAAGTCTGGTTAAAAGAGAAGAACAAAGGCAAGCAATGTGGTTTCTAATCTTTTAATGCCATTATAATTTTTTATGACAAAAGCCTGATAATTGACTTATCAGGCTTTTTTATTGGGGAGAATGGGAACTAAAATAATTACTTAAAGTATTGGATGACTTCATAGGTAACATTTAACAACGTCGCTTGCTTGATTTTTATTTCAGCGCCTTTGAAATTAAATAGGATATGCGCACCTTCTTTATTTTCTATAGAAAAATCTTGGCTAAAAGTCGCTTTAGCCATGTTTGCTGAGTATTCAGCATAGTTAAAGTTAATTTTACCGTTTGATAATCCTTTATAAGAGAGTGTTTTTCTGAAATAGCCTTTCTCAGGGGTCTTACTGTTATCGCTAAAAATATTATAAGGGATATTTAAAGTAACACTTTCATCGCCAGCAAAAGTTCCCAATTCAAAATACCCATCTTTGTTTTCATCAAATAAACAAAATTTAACCAAACCATCATCATATTCAGCGTCATTAAAACAAGCGGCATTGCCCCCTGAGCGACTCATGCCTAACAGGGTGGTTTTTCCTTTGCTTAATCCTGGGTGTTCATCGTAAATAAATTTAATATGAGTAAGTAAACTAACAGACTGCGTTTTTTTTTCTAAGTAGCTACCTGACACTTTAGTTAATAAGTTATCACCTATGTCTACTGTAAATTCATCGGCTAACTCAGGGCTGTTTTTTTTAGCATTAACCACTATCGCGTCACTAGACAAGTTCTGATAAACAGGTAAAGAAGAACAAGCACTCACTATTACACTACCAGCAACCCAACAAACAACAGGTAAAAAACGCCTCTTTATTCTATTCATCCATAACCCTTTATCCAAAAATAATAATATGATGAGTAAGGTAGCTTAAACCTAAACTTTACGTCAACCAATCTGTACAAGTAATTGCCTTAGATATATTTTATCAACACAGAAAGTAATATTTCAACCGACAGGTCTAAACTTAATAAAGGGAAGGTTTAATTGTATTAACAAAAACTAAAAAAAAGCGCTAATAATGAATAGCATTGAAAATTTTATCTGGAGTTGAGTTATCACAAAGAAATAACCGCACTAGTGCACGGTTATTTAACAAGTTATCGCTTACTTTTAAGTATTGGTTAATACTTTTATTATTGCCCTTCAGGTCTTAAATAAGCCAAATCATCTTCATCGTCAGCATGAAAGTCATAGCCACCGTCAAAGTCGCCATTGAGCTCATTAGCAACAGTGATAGGCAATTCTAATATCTCCTGAATATAAATAGAGAGATTTTCCTGTTGATCAATAATGCCCTTAAGTTCAGTGAACGTTAATAACTTTATATCTTGCAGGTAACCTTTAGTTAAAACTGATAATTGTTCAGTAAAACTGGCAATACAAGTATCGACTTTAGTCAGTAAGGCCTGTTTATCTGTTTTGGTCAGGTAAGTATTCAACTGCTCGTACAAACTTGTAGTAAAAACTTTTTTATCACTATCAATAAGTAATAATGCAATGGCGGTGTTTAGAAATTTTTGTAATTCAAACAACAATACCTCTTCATCATCGTCAACAAGTAAACTGGTTGCACAATAATCTGTGGCAATGCTTTTATAAACTTGTAATAACTTGGCACTTTTATACCCTTCATTAACTAACGCTGTATGCATTACTCTGATATCAGTTGTATCATTGATGGCTAAAGCGTAACGGCGAATAGATATTTCTTCGAAGTATGAAGGGGATATTGTTTTTAATTGAGCATACTTTGCCCAGCCTGCCCGAAAGCAATAAACAACACCTTGGCTTTTTAAAATTTCTTTTGCCTTATCTGTGTCGTTATCACAAAGGTCTAACAAACCTAAATTGCTCATTCCCAGAACAATTTCACAGCCTTTTTTAATTTGATCAGCATAAATTATTGATAGATTATCAGACGCTATTCTCAAAGACATATCAGATAACTGTTGTTTGGTTTTATGCATAAATTCAGGCGTAAAAAAACCTTCACTTTCGCCGTCTCTTAATACTAAAAGTAAAAACGGATAATTTCTTAACTCTGCAATGTTCATTGATGAATTCCAATCAATTAAAGCGGTTATTATAAGCTAAATAAATACGGTGGCAGTTTAGCGTTAAAGAGGCGCAAACATATCGTCGGTATCCATTTCTACAGCAGTCACTCTTTGTTTATTTGCATTTTGCTTTAATGCATTCTCTATATTATCGAGTGTGCCATTGGTACTAACCGTCATTACTTCACGATAAGCTTCTTCGCTTAAGGATTTTATTTTCATTAATAATTCTTCAATACTACCAGAGGTTTGCTCTTCATCTTCTTCAATTTCTGAAAAATCATGGCCGATGAATGGTAAAGACAAGTATAAAAGACCAAAGTCGTCTTCAACTATCGCCGTTAATACTTCTCGTTGTTTTTCTTCATCATCAGAAGAAAGAAATATTTGCGTTAACAAACTATGCGCTTCTGTTTGTGCACAAAAGACGTGGTCTTCATCAATATTTTGCCAGTAAGATGGTTCAACATTTAAGAGTTGTTTTATTGACTCAGCATCCATTAACCATGTGGCAATAGAGGGAATGGTGGCATCGTGCTCTCTGACAATTTTTGCTACCGTTAAAATATCCATCTCGGTTAACACTGCCAGCATTTTTTCGTCGCCGTGCTCAGAGGCAATAGCCTCTAATGAAGTGCCTGCACGTCTACCGCTGTGTTGTGCTTGTTCTATAATATCGCTAGCTAGAATTAATGCATTTTTTGTCAAGTTGATTCCTTAAAACTTATATTTATTTGTCGATTATTTCGGTTTTTAATGGTGAGTTAAACTTAATTACACTCTTATTGATTAAGCTTAGTAGTTCTCATCATAATCATTAGATTCATCGTCATCATCGACTTGAGCGTAATCATCTTCTTCGGCTTTTAAGGGCGTTGCATCATAACCATTATAGAAATGAATCAGCAAAACAGCTTTTTTCAAGTCGTCTTCAGCATGCGCCATTATTTCAGTAATACATGCTCGAGCATCAGCATGAACGCCGACAAAAGGCTTAACGTCAGCCCACTCTGGTTCATCGTTAAGCTCGATTGTCGATAAATTTTTACTATCGATTCTTACCTTAGTTGAGATAGCCATCGCCAACTGATCAACCATGCCATTAAATAATAAAGGCATTTGCTTTAATTGTTCAAACAAATTTGATAAATAATTTGATAATAGATCAGGATTTTCTGGATCCGATAATGAATTCATATTCTCTAAATACATAGAGAAATCATCCGTTAAATATTCGGGTAAGTTAGTTTGGGATTGCATACAAATCTCCTAGTAAAAAGGCTAATTCTGCGCTTGATTAAAAGCACTTTGCCAAAAAGAATCAGCAATTTCTCGCGGATCGGTTATTACCGTATAGTTACTTTTTAAATATAATGACCGTTTTTTTGGATCAGAAATAACATCATATGCTTTTTGAATAAGTTGAAACTTTTCTTTGGCTTCAACATTATCATTTCTATCTGGGTGATATTTATTGGCAAGTTTTCGATAAGCTTTTTTAATTTCGATGGTGGTTGACACCCTACTCACGCCTAACTGTTCAAAATAATCCATAAAATTTCAACTACCTTTAGCAAGACAACATAAAAATGACTGTTGACACAATTGGCGCAATTTTACCTTCGCTATTACATAATTAACATCATTATGTTTGCTTATTTTTCGTTTATATTAAGGTATAGAGGTAATCGATTAAAACTAAACGCAAATAATGTTGTTAGGGCTAACTTAAGCAACAGATAGAAACAGTTGCCGACTTTACATTTTTATTATCTCTGGTCTCAAAACAGCTAATTTAACCAATATTTTATTTTGGGACTGATAAGAGATATCAACATCTTCCATCGCCTCTATTAACAACTCTACCACACGATTAAAATCAGCTTCATTGATATTCATACCGGTATGAATATCAATCATGCTATCGCCATTATACTTACAGGGACCATTAACCACACCACACAGATGGTTGATAAAACCGTTCTTGAAATGTTTGACGCTCGATTTGGCAAAATAAGGCAGTATTGCTTTATCCTTGACAATTCTTTTTACAAAAGCATCAACAAGTTGTTCTATCCCTTGATGACCGCCAATATCTTGATAAAGTTCATCACTTGGTATTAAATTCTTACTACTACAGCCCAGACAAAGTTGCAGGACTAGGACAATAAAAAAACCGTTAACATATTTAATCATTAATAAGATCCCGACAAAGATAAATACCAACCCTTTTGATCGGCTAATGCAGCTATAGTGCCTAAATTAAGATAGGCGAGAGTAACGTTCAAATGTTTGTTTGGGAACCAAGCAACAAAAACATCTTGCCAGTCGTCTTCTCCAAGACCTAAATTGTCTGGTTTATGGCGATATTCAGTGCCAATCGCCAAGTGTTTATTCATTAATACGGCTACTGACATTTCGGTTTGTAATGCACCATTACCTTTTGGGCCACTAAAACCGAGTAACCCCATTTCATTTGCTTTTGTGTAACGAGCAGTAGCATTCCATAACACGTTATAACCGGCCAACAAACCTAAATGAAGCTTGCTCGCTGCTAAATAAATATCGGTACCTGTGTCATCTTTCGCGCCTAATGAAAAAGCGACATCGGCAGTTGATAGTGATTTGTGCTGTATACCTACTGATAATTGTGGCCAAGTGCTATAAACCAAGTCACCGTACAAACGTACTTTAAGACCTAAAATTTTTTGAGATAAGGTTAATGATAATGGGTCGACCTGAAAATCTTGCTTAGCAAATGAAAACTCGACACGGTCATAAAAATTAATTTGCCCTCCGCAGCTATTTAATTGAAAGTCTTTCACGTTAGCCTGCGAACAAAAGGCAGAAAAGGCTATTTCGTCTTCCGTTGCATACCCCGCTAATTGCGCCCAAGGCACTAGACCACCGCCTCCTGAGCCCTCGACTTGAGAAACACCAGGGGTTGCTAATATTTTACCATTAGCGAAGCTAGTCAAAGGTAAAAGGAGTAATATAAGGCTAAAGAGGCGATTCATAAGTTTTATACCATTCAATAAATTTTTCAGCGCTAACAGGTCTTGATAAATAGTAACCTTGTGCATAGTCACACTGAAAGTCATTTAATAACATTAAGCTTTCTTTGTTTTCAACACCTTCAGCGACCACACTCAGCCCAAGTTTATGACCAAGAGAGATAGTTGAGGCAACAATATCTTGATCTTTCTGGCATTGTTCTAACTTTAAAATGAAGGTTTTGTCAATTTTCAGTTCATCGACGGGTAAACTTTTTAACTTAGCTAATGAAGATTGACCAATACCATAATCGTCGACTGAAATCAGAAAACCTAATGATTTTAGGTGAGATAAACGCGCAACGACTAATGCTTCGTTTTCGGCAATATCTCTCTCTGTTAATTCCAAAGTGATTTGCGATGTTGACACTTCGTGATTATTTACTGTGTTAAGTAAATAATCAACAAATTGCTCATTTTGAATATCTTGTGCGGATAAGTTAATCGCTACCTTAAAACGGTAGCCCATCTTATTCCATTGTTCAGTTTGTTGAATAACTTGTAGGATCACCCAGCGTGTTAAGGATACAATCAAACCGGCTTTTTCAGCTAAATCAATAAACAATTCTGGGTTTACAAAGTTACCTTCTTTATTTATCCAACGAATTAACGCTTCAAGTTTATCAATTTTACCGGTATTCATATTTAATTTTGGCTGATAATTCATGAAAAGTGGACTTACTTCACACTCAAGTGCCTCTTTTAACTCTTCTATTAAGCGCAACTTATAAAGATAAGCCTCGTCTTCTCCATCTTGATAAAATCGCAATAAGACCTGGTCTTGATAAGCTGAAGCAACTGCCATGGTTGATCGCCTGATCAATCGCTCCGCATCGACGCCATGCTCTATAGAGTTGGCGACACCAAAATAAAGTGATAAATTAATTTTAATGTCATCAAGCCAAAAAGGACGATTAAGTTCACTCTGCAGCAATTCGATAAAATGTTTTATTTCATTGGTTTTCTGTATAGGTACAGCCAATAAAAATTCATCTGAATTAGTGCGCGCAGCAATAATATCGTGCTCTAAGTTATGATTTGATTTTTCAATATAGACTAAAATACGGGCAGCAATTTCTTTTAAAATATTATCACCATTAGTCAATCCTATGGTGTCATTAAGTGCTTTAAAGGCTTTAATATTAAAAGTAATCACCACTAAGTGAATATCTTTATTAAAGTAGTCAGCTACTTTTGTTAATGTTTTATGGCGGTTGTATAAGCCAGTTAATATATCGCGCTCTGCCTGATAAACAATTGACTGCTCACGATTCTCAATAGCCGCGCCCATCAATGAAAATCCTTGATAAAGTTCGCTAAATTCAACAGGCAAACGGTTGGCCAATTTAGGCACATTAAGTTCACCGCGGCCAATTTTTTTCGTAACTTCCATTAAAATATGTAACGGCGTAGATAAGCCTCGAGATAATAGGCGAGAAAAGGTGATAGCAATAACGATGACAATCACCGCTATTATCAACATAGAAAAAATCAGCCGATTAAAATCACTTTGAATTTGTGTTAAAGGCGCAGACAAGGTTGCTTTTATATCTTTAGAACCACCGAAGTTGATGGTTTTGTGGAAGTAATCTGCTCGTGTTAGCAATAAGTTTGGCGACTGTTGTTTAGTGCCTTGTAACAATTGTTTTATAATGTCTTCACGTTCGATACTTGACTCAATCAGTTGATTGTTTTGCACTAATGTTAAGTCTAAAGCGATGAGGTCTTTCAGTTTTAATAGTGCAACTTGGTCAAATTCAAAGCCAATCACGGTGTAAGCAATAACTCTTGGCGCCTTAACCGGGACAACAATAACTTGGTAAACTTTATTTTCGATACTCAGAATTTGAGCATGAACCTCCCTAAAAGGAAGTTTAGTAATATTTGCTTGAATTGTTTTTTCATCGAATGAGTGTAATGAACTGGTCGTCGATAACTTACCTTCTAAGTCTAAAATCAACATCAAATCAGCATTGATACGTTTACCGTGATTAAAGAGAACACTCTCCACAGTGTTTTTGTCGCGAGTCGCTACCGCTTGTTTAAAACCAAAGTCTGCGGCTAAAACACTGGCGGTAGTCGTTAACACTCGCTCTTGCGACCTTAATGTTTGGTCGAGTACGTTCTGAGCAAAATACATTTGGCGTTCGATTTGGTTTTCGGCATAATCAGCAAACCTAAACCAATTACTCCCCGTTAAAATAATCACGGTTAATAAAATTAAACTGGTTAATAGCCAAGTAATTTGTGCTTTAAAACTAAACCTAGTGTTCATAGAAAGCTAACTCTTCAAAACTGCCTCTTGCTTGAGGTGCTTTTACGCTTATGGTGATAAAAATTTCATTGTTATCAATCATTTTTTGATCAACGGTTAACAGGGTATGCTTTGTTAAACCTATAGTGCTATTAGGATGCCAAATTTTTAATTGGGTATTTAACGCTAATGGTTGCGTTAACAAGACCTCTCCGTTGGTATCACTTAAGTAGGCATTATTTTCATCTGAAACATAAATATAGCCGACCATAGCATCATGGATATTGCAACCCATGACGACAAGACCTTTATCTTCGAAACGAACCGGGCTTTTAGGCTTACCTGAATACAATTTTAATTCAAATGTTTTAGCTAGCGAAAAAGAATAAACATGATGTCTAATATCATCTTTATTGGGAAAGCTAACCTGACTATTAACCGGCACAACTAAAACATGAGGGGAAAATTGTTTGTTTATTTGATCCATCACGTAGATACGATCATCGATTGATTGATTTATAACGGGTTGAGGTATGACATATTCAATAACAGCATCGGGCAGAGGATCATTATTTTGATCAACAACTTTTATAAGTGTTTGGCTAAAAGCAGTTTCAAGGAATACCACTGAACAGAAAGATATAACCATAAACAATCGAAACGTAAACATTATTATGATGACCTTAAATGATTTTTTTTCGTTTTCAAATAATACCTGTACATATGACAAGAGTCTAATTTTATTAAAGTAATAATCAATCCCACTCCCTTGTTAACGGTGTAATAACTTATATTTAACGATAATAGTAAAGTTAAAAGACTTAGCGCTTTACCTGCTAAGCATCAGTAAAAAGAATCGTTGCCAATAGTTTAATGAGTCGATGTAAAAATGAACAATATCCTTTGCACAAGTATAAATATAAATAAAAGAGCATTAGGGGATCACTTGGGAAATAATCAAAAGCTACAGTAAAATAAGGGAATCACTTGGGGAGTAATCATAAGCTATAGCAAAATAAGGGGATCACTTGGGGAGTAATCATAAGCTATAGCAAAATAAGGGGATCTCTTGGGGGAGTAATCATAAGCTATAGCAAAATAAGCGAGTTACTTAGCTATAGCTTGTCTGGTGATTTTTACTTACACAGTTACAACGCAAACGTCTAAAGATTATTGGCCGTTTAAAATGACTTAATTATCAATTAAACCCAGCAAACCTTTTTTGACAAAGCTAGGTAAGGCGAAGGCAGCAGAGTGTAGCGGAGCATTATAATAATCAAAAATTAAGCCTGACTTTTCAACCCGTTCAGCGTTAAAATCATTAATAGGATGGTATTGCTTAGACGCAAAAGTAAAACTCCATAAGCCGCCTGGATAAGTTAAATTACTAAAACTATACAAATAAGTTTTAGGAAAGACATTGTTTAATACTTTCAATAGCGATTGTTGAATATCCATGGCATACCAAGAAGACTCTCCCTGGGCAACAACGATACCGTCATCGGCTAAACAGTTAAAAACATCTTTATAAAATGCTTCGCCAAATAAAGGTTGAGCAGGTCCAATCGGGTCAGTGCTGTCGACAATAATAACGTCAAACTTCTCAGTGGTTTCTTTAACAAATTGCACACCATCACCGATAATAAGATCTATGCGTTCATCATCGAGTGCTGAAGCGGTTTGTGGAATGTGCTCTTTACAGGCGTTGACAACCATCACGTCGATTTCAACCATAGTACATTTTTTTACTGATAGATGACGAATGACTTCTCTTGCCGTTCCACCATCACCACCACCAATCACTAAAACATTTTTAGGGTTAGGATGCACAAACAAGGGCACATGGCTTATCATATCGTGATAAGCAAATTCGTCTCGCTCGGTGACCATAATCAAACCGTCATTTAGTAACATTTTACCATGACCTTTAGTTTCAACAACATCAACGGTTTGAAATTCACTTTTCCCAGAGAAAAGTACTTTTTCTACTTTAAATTTAATCCCCAAAAAGTCTTCAAACTTTTCTTCTACCCATAAATTAGAGTGCATGGTTTTCTCCTGAAATATCAATCATAATTGGCTCAGCAAAGACTGTCTGTGGCAGAATATAGTTGGCAAAGTTTACTAAATAGCCATTATCAAGCTTTTTACAAACACGTGATTTACTCACATATTGTGTTGGAATTAACACCCTTAATTTTTGCTCAAAAGCTTGTTCATTAAAGCTCATTAAATCAAAAGATTTTGGTGCCAGTATCTCTAAAAGTTTTGGCGCAAGCAAAAGTAAATCTATATTCGATTCAAAGCTAATATAACTACTGTCCATTTGAGGCGTCACATGAATGGTTAAATATTGCTGTTCGTTAATCGCATTAAGTGAATAACCGTAAGGAGAAAAGACAAAGTCATCAATAATAAAGCCAGGTAGAATACTATCAATACACAAAAACTGACGAATTTCTTCAGCTGTCAAATTAGCTTGTGTTAAATGTTTCGAAGCCTGCTCACTTATTTGATAGGCGAGTAACTCGTAGGTAATGTCATCAGTATCAGCAGTAAAGTCGTTATCTAAATGAAAAACGTAGTTGTGGTGACTGTCCATTTCACCAAAACGATAAGCCTTACCCGGTAAATATTGATTAATTAATTTGATATCATCACCAAAGCAGCTAGGCTGGGCGTTTGAAAAATATTCGTTCTTACGCTGATAAGTGAGCTGTTTAATCACTTTTGTGCCAAATTTTTGAATAAAAAACTCTACCGCTTTAACTAACTGCGTTTCACCACAAGTTAATATTAATATTCTATCTGACCAGACAAATAAACTCGACTCGGACAGTAAAAAAGCTTTGCAATACTCATTTTCAATCGAAGATAATATTTGAGCTTGACTACGATTAACTAATGCTGACCAAAATTCGTCGTCAATATCGTTAAGTAAAGAAAGCTGCTTACCATCGATTAAGATTTCAGCTTTTTTTTCTGATCCCTCAAAAAACATAACAACTCCTCATTAAAAAAATAGTGCGTCATTTTACAAATTATTTCATTTTTATCAATAAAATAATGTAGCTAACATCGAAAAAATAAACAACAAGCTTGCCATCCAATAGCCATATTTTTATTAACAACACTATATTTTATAAATAAAACTATACATTTAGCCTTTATTTTGGATAATTAAGAAAATATTGCCGTTAGGTATCACGACTCGATGAATATGGTTAAAGAAATTAATGTGGGTTTAATATCCCCGCCAACACCTTTTGAAGGAGCTAAAGATAAGCGAGGTATTTTTCAAAATACCAGCCACATCATCGGCTTTGAGTTTGATGGTACCGCATGCTTTAGAAAAGGTACTAAAGATGGGCCTAACGCACTTCGAGCCGTTTCTGATGGTATTGAATCGTATTCTCCGTATTTAGACGCAGACCTTGAAGATATTTCATTTGTTGATCTAGGTAATTTACCGATTGATTTATCCATTAATGAACAAAGTTGTCAAGCTGATATAGAAAACGCCTATAGTAATGCTAATGATGCTTTTAACACCTTATTTGAAAATGTTGCTTTAAAAGAAAATAATATTCGCATTGTCACCTTAGGCGGCGAACATTCTATTTCTTACGCTCCAATAAAGAAGTATTTGAGCGAATACCCTGACTTAGTCATATTGCATCTCGACGCACATGCTGATTTACGCGATGGTTACTTAGGATATCATTATTCCCATGCCGCTATTATTCGCCGTATTACCGATCATTTTGGTAAAGATAATAAGCTAATACAATACGGTATTCGCTCAGGTACTCGTGAAGAATATCAATGGATGAAAGCACATCAAACACTCAAAAAAAGCAGAGCTGAATTTCTTGCCAGTGTTGAGGCGATTGCACAAGATACACCTATTTATTTAACCTTAGATTTAGATTATTTTGATCCAAGCTTTTTTCCAGGTACCGGAACACCTGAACCAGGCGGAGAAGATTTTCATTCACTGATTAGCTTATGCAAAATTTTACGATCTAAATATTTTGTTGGCTGCGATGTAGTCGAGTTAGCGCCTAAAATTGACAGTACAGGAAATAGTGATGTTTTTGCGGCGAAAGTCGTGCGGGAATTATTACTTTGTTTAGCAGGGCCAAGCACAGCCTAATAGTCGATCAATATCCTAAGAGAACACCTTTAATATAACGCAGTTACATTAAAGGTGTTCCAGATTACTTAGCCATTAATCAAAAAATGAACATAGATACTGGCGCTATAGCCTAAAGCGATAGCCCAACTCCATTTAAGGTGGCCAACAAATGAGTATTTGCCTTTCGTTTGCCCCATTAAAGCAACACCCGCCGCAGAGCCAACCGACAGTAAACTTCCCCCTACCCCAGCGGTCATTGTAACTAATAACCATTGCTGTAAATCCATCACGGGGTTCATACTTAAGACAGCAAAAACAACAGGGATATTATCAATAATGGCTGAAAGTACGCCGACAGCAATATTGGCATAGGTCGGATCCCAGTTGGTATATAATAAGTCTGATACTAAACTTAAATAGCCCATAAAACCGAGGCCACCAACACACATAACAACCCCATAAAAAAACAGTAAGGTATCCCACTCTGCGCGTGCTATTTTTTCAAAAATATCAAAAGGAACGATATTACCTAACCTTTTCAGGGCTTTTTCATCATGACGGATAGTTGCTAAGGTACGTTTTTTATCTAATGAACGAGGAAGGCTTCTTCTTAAATAAAACCCTAAAAACTTGAGGTAACCTAAGCCCATCATCATTCCTAACACGGGTGGCATGTTAACAACACTATGGGTGGCAACTGACGTAGCTATGGTGAGTATAAATAAGAAAATAATTCGCTTCGCGCCACGTTTTAGCATGAAGTCTTCATCGGTTATAGGTGTTGATCTTTCATTAGAGATAAAAAAGCTCATAATAATAGCAGGGACTAAAAAGTTGACCAGTGAAGGTATAAATAGTACGAAAAATTGCTCAAACTTAACTAAGCCTGCCTGCCATATCATTAAAGTGGTTATATCCCCAAATGGACTAAACACACCGCCAGCATTAGAGGCTACAACTATATTGATACAGGCAATGTTAATAAACTTAAGGTCCTTAGGAGCCACTTTAAGGACAATGGCACACATCAACATTGCCGTCGTTAGATTATTAGCAAACGAAGAAATAACGAATGCCATCATGCCTGTTACCCAAAACAAACTGCGTAAACTTAACCCTTTAGAAATCATCCAAACCCGTAAGCTATCGAACACCCCTCGCTCTTCCATCGCATTTATATAAGTCATCGCGACTAATAAAAATAATAATAACTGAGCATATTCTAATAAATTATGATTAAAAGCTTCTTCTGCCGCTTTAGGAATGCCGTGTTGGGTGTAAATCCAACCAATAATCAGCCAAATGACACCAGCCGCGACCAATACCGGTTTTGACTTTCTCAGATGAAGAAACTCCTCACTAATAACCAGTAGGTAAGCGATAATAAAAATCGTTAATGCAGTAAATCCTGCAATAGTGTTAGTGAGATCAATTTCACCGGCTCCAGCGGCAAAAGCAGGTGTTGCAAAGAGGAGCAGCAATACAGTCGTTATTAATTTTTTCACGATATTTCTCTGAGTTAATTTAAAATTTGTCAAAAAACGTTTTATCTCAGCGAGCAGCGCTGCATTAGATATTCCTTTGACAGAGTAAGCAAAGATAATACAAGGCAACGGTCACCATCAAAAAAAGCCTGTGGCTAACGCTTTTAAAGGCTGAAAATTAAGAACAGCCATAATATAAGTATGTTGGGGGTTTATCTGCATGTCTTGCTTACATAAAATAAATATGGGTAAATATCATCAATATATAAGCGTAATTTATCGGTTAATATTTCACACGACAGCCAACAAAACGACAATTATATTCCAATTAAAAGACAATACAATTCTAATTAAATGATAATGAAAATAACATGTCGCTATACAAACATTAAAGGTGGTAAAAACAACAGCCAGACTTACGGTATTCATTGATCATAAAAAGGCGAACTTTGAAAAACTGGCTGCATTAGATGATGTTAATGCGTATCAGAAAGTGCGACAAATGATCGAGGAATATATTGAGGAAAAATCAGGAGGAAGTTTGCAAGGCGATGTTTTTAAATAACAAAAATTTAAGAGCTTGGTCGTTGTCGACTTTTATAGTCTTTATTATCCCTATAAAGCGCTTAGCTAGGTAGGCTGGTATCGACAGGACTAGTATCTATATTTTCGAACAAATATAAGGTGAGATTGTAGCCGAAGCTTTGGTGCTTTGTCCTTTTAATAATGAATATCTAATAGCTATTCATTATTAAATGACCCAAAATAGCTATTAAGTTTTAATATCCCTAGCTTAAATAAACGTTAACATTATTCAGTTTTATAATCTTGAAGGGTCATGACCGCATCATGCAGGCTATCTTGGTTAACTTGTATAATACCGCGCTTAGGTCTGTCTAAATCAATGATAATAAAGACCACCAAGATGATTAAGGTGAATAATAATATCGTGGGAAATGCGGGACGCTTCTTCCCTAACCCGCTATTATATCCAAGCATGCCGCCAACAGTAACAAAAACACTGAACAACAAAAACAATACCGGCTCAGGCACATGGAGTCTAAGCATAGCCGAACGTTTGTTTTCAATTTGAATCATGCTGGACAATGACTGATAAAAGCCATTGGCAATTAACAATGATCTTGGATTTTCTAATTCTTGTTGTGCTAATTCAATCAGTTTCGCTTGTGATTTACTGACCTTTTTGTTTACAGCCATACGTTGCTCTGCATTGCTCAAATCTATTTGGCTCAGTGAAATACGTAGTGCTAAATAAGACTCTAATTCATCAAAAACGTCATCTTTTACTTTACCACTCAATAGTTTTGCTTGCATGGCTACTCTTGAAATAGCACCCGCTTCTTCAATAACCGCGCTGCTTCGTCCATCGTATCGTTGCAGCGACATATTAAACGTGAAACCCAGCAGCAAAGCCAATAAACCCAGAATGCCGGCTTGAATAGCCGTAGATTGACTTTTCATCTCGGTGTTTTCTGCGTCTTTATTACGTAATCCGAAGCTGTAGCCTATTTGGTTAATAATTAACATCAAAATAAAAAGGGTAATAATAATGATAATGCTATTTTTGTCGTACATTAATTCTTGGCTCACTAATTAAATCTCTACATTTGAATAAATTCGTGGGCAAAGAGTGGGTTGAGGGGGGTGATTGGTCAAGGAATATTTTAATAAATATCAGTATTACAGCTAACCTTGATGAAATATTGTAGCCAAAGCGTTATTTTAAGTAAACAGTTTACTCTACTGAGCATATTTTTAATAAAATTTGAAGAAATCAGCACTGCAGATAATAGTGAAGTTAAATTTTTATGATAAATAAAAAAATTGCCAACCTAATGAAAGGTTGGCAATTTTTTAGTGTTATTCCAACAACATAGTTAAGCGTTTAACGGCTGACGTTATGACGATTTTCCTTTATCAACGCCTTTACGTATTAACCAACGCATGTCATTTTTATAACGAGCGAAATAGCGTTTGATATCTTCCATAATCAAATAATTTATCGGCACTAAAAACAATGTAATGATTGTCGCAAATAAAATACCAAATCCCAGACTTACTGCCATCGGAATTAAGAACTGTGCTTGAGTACTCTTTTCAAATAAAAGTGGCATTAAACCAGCAAACGTTGTTAATGATGTCAGTAAAACCGGCCTAAAGCGACGACCACCTGCGGCATAAACAGCCTCAAAAACAGCACTCCCCTCAGCACGCTTTTTGTTAATATAGTCGACCAGGACCAGTGAATCGTTAACCACCACACCCGATAACGCTAAGACCCCCATCAGACTCAATAAGGTTAAATCCATGCCCATTATCCAGTGACCTATAACCGCACCGACAATGCCAAAAGGAATAACCATCATCACCACTAAAGGCTGAGAATAACTTTTAAACGGAATAGCAAGTAGGATATAAATCACCAATAACAAGCCAAACATACCAAATTTCAGTTCTTGGGAAGACTCTTTTTGATCTCTAGCTTCACCAGCCATTTCATAATTCATGCCTGGATACGTACTTATCGATTGTTGTAAAAATTCTTCTAACTCTTCCTGTACCGCAGACAAATTACCTTGCTCTTTGTTAAAGTCAGCCGTAATAGAAAGTGTTCGCTGTCGATCAATACGTAAAATACTCGAAGGACTTAATCCAGGCACTATATCAGCAATCTGCCATAGCGGAACTTCTTGACCGGCTTCGACTCTTATCATCATCTGCTCTAACGTCTCAATCGACTGTCGAGCAGCAATAGGATAGCGCACCATAACTCGCACTTCTTCACGCCCACGTTGAATACGCTGAACTTCAAAACCGTAGACTGCTTGACGAACTTGTCTTGCAACCATATTTAAATTAAGTCCAAGTAACGTTGCTTCGGGCTTAAGTTTTAATTGTAGTTCTTCTTTGCCATCAGACATTGAGTCTTCAACATCTGAAACTGCTGAGTACTGCGTTAATTTACTTTTGAATTTATCGCCTAGCTCAGCTAAATCATTAGCATTCTTGCCACGCAATTCGATATTAATAGCGGGTCTATTCCAACCAATCTCAGCTCGATAATTTAACTGTTCAGCGCCAGCGACTTGTCCAACCATTTTACGCCATTCTGCAACTATCTGTTGCGTGCCAATATCTGTACTGCGGTCTTCTGGAGGGATTGTTTCGACACGAACACGTCCCGTACTTGAATTACGTCCACCACTAATAGAATAAATATTCTTAATAATAGACTCACCAGATTCGGGATCAATATATTTCTCTTGTAATAACTTTGCTTGCGTAGTCATATGTTGAACAATACGATCGGTACTTTCAAAGGCGGTACCTGTTGGCATTGTTAGTGTTGCTGTTGCTACTTCACTTTGCACACGAGGGAAAAATACAAATTTTGTTTGTCCGCTTGAAAGCGCACCAATGACTATAAAAAGTGACGACAACATAATTGCCAGCGTCGCGTATCGCCAGCGCAGCGCTAATGCTAATGTTGGTTGGTAAAATTTAGCAATAAACGTCTCTAAAGAGGTCGATATTGCCATTTGAATACGTGTTAGCCGCGATGGCGCGCCTGTTCGCGGTTTAATATGTTTAAGATGCGCGGGTAATACCAATTTAGACTCGATCAATGAAAAGAGTAAAACCGGCACAATAACGTAAGGAATACTCTGGTACCAACTGCCTCGTCCTTCAAGTAAAGCCAGGGGTATAAAGGCCGCAACAGTCGTTAAAATACCAAAGGTAACCGGTACGGCAACTTCTTGAGTACCTCTAATGGCAGCGGTAAGGGGATCAGTACCACGTTGCATATGTTCGTAAACATTTTCCCCCGTAACAATCGCATCATCGACAACAATACCTAGCACCAAAATAAAAGCAAATAGGCTCATTAAATTCAAAGATATACCAAAAAATGGCATCAATATAAATGCACCCATAAATGACATTGGAATGCCAAGACACACCCAAAATGCAACGGCGGGTCGTAAAAATAAAGCTAAGAGAAGAATAACTAATAGCGCACCTTGCCAAGCGCTTGTAGTAAGCGTAGCTAAACGTGCTTTTATCGACTTACTGCGATCGCGCCAGTAAGTCATCGTTAACCCTACCGGTAATGCTTGTTGTTTACCTGCGATATAATTTTTAACGGCATCGGTTACTTCGATAATACTTTGATCACCAACGCGAAAGACCTCTACCTCTATTGCGGGTATACCGTTAAATCTTGTTCTCAAGGGGGTTTCTTCAAATTCATCACGTAAAACAGCAATATCACCTAAACGGATTAATGTACCATCTTTATCAGTTAATATCGGTAGCTGGCTAAAGTCACTTGCTTTATAAGCTTGACCAATACTGCGGATAAAAATATCTCCGCCTTCAGTTTTCAAATTACCGGCGGATACATCTGTAGAGTTACGTCGTAAAGCGTCGGCAACCTGCTCTAAGGTAATATCATATTTTCTTAATGACCATTCAGGTATTTCAATCGATATTTCAAAACGCAGAGAGTTATCAACACTGACTTGAGTAACCCCAGGCAACGAAGCTATTTCATCTCGAACATCTTCAGCAAAGCGGCGTAATGTTAAGCTGTCATAATCGCCATACATCACCACACCAATGGCGTCACGCATACGCTTAGGCATTGTCACCAAAGGACGTTCAGCTTCAACAGGAAAATTATTAATCGCATCTACGCGAACTTTCATTTCGTCGAGTACTTCTCTAACGTCGAAACCATCTTCTACTTCAACAGTCACGGTTGAACTGCCTTCATTAGAGCGCGAAGTCATTTCACGAATGCCTTCGATATCTTGAATCGCTTCCTCCACTCTTATGGTTAAACCTTCTTCAACCTCTTGTGGTGAAGCGCCAGGTAAAACAGCACTAACTTGTACAGTATTTATTTCAAATTCAGGAAATAAATCTACAGGGATTTTGTTAGACAAACTATAAAGTCCAACGGCAACGATGACCACCATAAGAAGATTAGCAGCGACGTCATTACGAGCAAACCAAGCGATTAAACCATGCATAATGAGTTCCTAGTCCGTAGTCGAAGTGGATGAATTACTTGGGGATTTTTTTAAAGCCGGTAAACCTTCTTGCTTTTCACTATCACTATCTTGTATCTCTTGATTCATTGCAGGTGTTGTCATTTTCTTTTTAGCTAATTCTTCATTGGTTGTCGAATTAATGTCATTCAATGATTTAACTCGGGTACCCGCGGCTAAATTGGCCGTTGGCGTTAAAATAAGCTTATCGGTAGAATCAATAGCGCCAGCATAATTATAAATATCGCCAGCAAGTGAAGAAGCCGAAATAACGACAGACTCAACATCTGTCCATAAAGGTTCAATAGCACGTTTTTGCAATAAACCATCTTCTGCAACCGCAATCATATTATTCTGACTTACTGCTCTTCTTGGAATAGCATAGACATTCTTCAATTGTGTGCCTTCAATCTTTGCTCTTAAAAACTGCCCAACACGTAATGCGGGGAGTTGTGGAGAGCTAACAAAAGGATTATCGAGCTTGGCAACAACGTAAAGCATACGAGTAGATGAATCAAAAGCTCCTTCACTACGTACTAACTTACCTTTCCATGTATAAGTTTTACCACCTAACTCACCTTCAAAAAGAACAACAGATTGATGTTCCTTGTTGTCTGTAGGCTCGTTGCCTGGTGCATTGTATTCATCGGGTAAGTAGATGTGCGCTAGGTCTTGGGCTTTTACCGGTAATCTTACTTCAATATAATCAGTGGAATATATCTCAGCAATAGTTTGAGACGGATTAACAACTTGCCCTAAATCAACCATTTGCTTCAAAATTTTTCCGTCAAAGGGGGCTTTAACTTGAGTTCTCTCAAGGTTGAGTTTGGCTTTCGCCAATTGCGCTTTAGATGCGTCATAAGAAGCGAGTGCAGCCGCAACTTGTGGAATGCGAAGTGCTAAATCGCGACCCGCTTTACTACCGGGTCTAACATTCCAGTCGCGCTCAGCGACATCTGCTTGAGCCAACTCTTCTTTGTATTTTACCCAAGCATTAGCGACCGTTGATTTTGTAACATCAACTTCTATCTGATAATCACGAGGGTCGATCGCCAGTAAAACATCACCCGCTTTAAATGATGCTCCTGCACGAATATTATTAGCGACCTCAATAACACGCCCACTGACATCTGAAACTAATTGCGTTCTAGTTAAAGGCTCAGCTGAGCCGTAAGATTCAATCCAAACAGGGTAATCCGTAGCCGTTAGTTGTACTGTTTCAACACCAACAGAAGCCGGCGGTCCTCCTCCCCATTTACGTGGAGTAGGTTTACTAGCAAACATCGCTGCAATAATTGCAAAAGCAATAGCAAAAATCACGATGGTTACAATCAAATGTATTCCCCAAACAACAGGTTTTTGGGTCACTTCCACCGGTTTTTGTGGTGAATTAATATCGTTCATTTAGCACTCTCTTAAATTATTTTTGCTGGTGTCTGCACGTTAATCGCACTTACTACCGGTGATATGTATAAATTAATATATGTTATACGATAAAACTAAGATTAAGTTTACTTTTCATGTGAAAAAATAGTTTTATTTTCAGGCGGGTACAACCAAGAAGAGATAATTAAAATTAAACACGAGGGAAAATAACAACGTCAACGCAAAGTTGTCTTATATAAGTGCTTTAAAATAAGATTTGGTGCTAAGTGTTTATAGCCAGTTCTTTTAAGTCCTCAATTAAATCATCAAGTTTATTATTAAATCGATTCAATTGTTTATCTGTTAAGCTGTTCATCATAATATGAAATATTTTTACAGAGGTATCACTATTATTTTTAGATAATGTTTTGTGTTGCTCTGACTTTAATGACTCTGGTTCAGAAATAAGTTCAGTAAACATCACTTCATATTCTTGTCTATCTAATCCCATGGCTAATACTTGTTTTAAACCTGAGTGCCATTTTATTCGATAATCCATTCTATGATTAAATGTCGGTGCTAAACTTTTGGTCAGTTGACATACTTCAATTTTTTGACTTTCAGTTAACTTCCCCAACCATTTTTTGAACTGGTCTTGTCGTTCTATACATGTTTCGTTAAGCCATTGCTCTTGAGATAACTCATCATAGTCGTCGAGACGTTCTTCATTATTATTGGCAATTTCATCGACAACTTGTTTTCTTTGGCGACTACTCAGGGTATGAACTAACGATATCAGTGCCGGTTTTGCTTGCTCTCGCACTGCAAGCCAATGCTGTTTGATGATGACTAATTGATCGTCGACTTCTTCTACGGTAATACCGCGATTTACTTGGTCTTTTAGCGTGATAAGTTGCCGACTATATTCACTGAGTTGTGTTCGTCGGTGCCATGTATGCAGCTCATTAAATGTCGTATCAAATGTTTTTTGCTGTTCTTGGCTTAAGGTAACGTAATCATCAAGATACCAATTGCTCCACCAGTCTAAGTGGTTATAAATAAAACTAAAACTACAGGCTGATAGCAAAAATGAACTAAAAATCACCAAAAAACCATTTTTAATTATTAGTGGCATACATAAATCCCATTTTTTATTTATAATTGAAAAACTATTAATGTTCACTACTGTTATTCCTGAGTGTTTTTAGCCCATTCAATATTGAGTTGTTAGACTAAACACCTGATCAAACAATAAAATAAAGCGATACTTTCTAATTCAGTAAAAAGTAAGCATACAACATTGATTAAATTAAACTAAATACGTATGAAATTCACATAAGGTTCAGAAGATACTTATTTTATTGGCTAATATTTTTATAGAACGATTTTAAAACAATAAATATGTCAGTATTTTTTACATTTTATCTTTTTGTCATTTTGCTACACATTACAAACTGTTGTTTTTATAATCAATTAGTAAAAGGGTTTAAACCTTGCATATGACTCATCAACCACTTTAAAAAGGATTACACGGATGCGTAAAGTTCTCAGGTTTTGTTCTATTCTATGTGCTTTTAGTTTAATTGCACCAACAGTTACTGCGGGGTTAATTCCGCTAGATATCTCTATTACCGGTAACGCTGAACTCGATACTACTAATTCAGCTTCTCCCACAGGTAACGCCAGTCAAAGTGCGGATATGTCACTTGTTATTGGTGGCGGCACGACACTCACCTCTATTGCTAATCTCACGCCAACAGGTGCAAACCCTTTAGCAGGGACATTGACTGATTTTGGAGATGGCGTTGGTGTTAGTGCTATAAGCTCTTCTACTGCGGGTGCAATAAGTGAAGTTCCTGATTTTATCTTTGACATGAGGTTTTCCTTATTCAATAGTTCAGCTACCGATACTTATAAAATATTTTTTGAATTAGCATTTTTAAACTTTGCTGATGCAGACGGGCCTGAAGCTTTTATTGATGCTGAAATAAACCTTTTAAATACTTTAATCGGTGAATTATTTGCCTCTGATTTAACCTCAGATACTTTTTATATTGACAAAAAAAATGGTACAGATTTACCGACTAGTGGGGCAGCACTATCTGATAATGGCACCTTTATTTTTGATATTACGTTGGCGGCAGGTGCCTCAGATAACTTCTCAGCATTATTAAAAATGGATGGTAAAGCTTTCGACAATAGCTCTACTTTTAATGCACGCACCAGTGCCTTTATTAGTATTGTTGGTGCAGAAAATTTAACCAACACACAGCCACCGTCACAAGTGCCAGAGCCTAGTACATTTATACTGTTTTTTATGGCGATGGCACTATTACAAGTAAAGCGCAAAATAAATAATTAATGGTTTTTTACAAATTAAGGATAATAGAAATGAATATTGTAAAGGTAATAAAATTAAGCTGCATTTTAGGATTTAGTATCACGGCTATCACGATGCCGATGAAAGCACTGGCCTGCTCTTCTCAACCATATTTGGGTGGGATGTGTGCTTTTGGTGGTAATTTTGCTATTCGAAGTTGGGCAAAAGCTGAAGGGCAATTACTAGCGATTTCAAGTAATAATGCGTTATTTGCTCTTCTTGGTACTACTTATGGTGGCGATGGTCGTTCAACTTTTGGACTACCCGATTTACGTGGGCGCTCACCTATTGGTCAGGGACAAGGACCCGGACTTGGTAATTACCGTTTAGGACAAAGAGGTGGGTCAGAAACTCATGTCTTGAATATTTTACAAATGCCGGCTCATAATCATACCGCAACAACCACAACGAGCAATGTTGTCGATACCAGTGCTACCACAATAGCATTACGTGCATTAGCATCAAGTAGTACAACTAATTCACCGACGGACGCGGCTTTATCAAATAGTCCGAATAGGGAAAATATATATAGTAATGGTGCTCCTAATGTCGATATGAGAGCTGATGCGATTGCACTAAGTTTAGGTGTTGAGGTAAGTTCAACATCTGATACCGTGGTTAATAATAATGGGAGTAGTCAAGACTTTAATATTCGCGGCCCTTACCTTTCGCTCACTTGGTTAATTGCCTTACAAGGTGTTTTCCCGTCGCGTAATTAATATGACTAAATCATCTAAAGGTCAAATAATTCAAGGTCGATTAACTACCGGCCTTGTTTTTTTTATTCTACTAATACTCTTCAAACCACCTGTTTTTGCGAAAAACATTGATGATTGGGCAGGCCCATTAAGTAATGCCCAAGCATTACTGGCAAAGCAGCAATATAAAGCCGCATTAATAGCCTTTAAAGAACAAGCCAATTTAGAAAATGGTCTTGCGCAATTTACTGTCGCGTTATTTTACGATCTAGGCTGGGGGATCACCCCCAACCGTTCAACCGCCTGTCAATGGTATCAAAAAGCAGCAAAAAATAATATGCCAGGCGCTATGCAATCATTGGGGCAATGCTTTTTTGAAGGACAAGGAGTTAAGCAAAACAAAAAATTGGCTTACCATTGGTTTATAAAAGCGTTTGAACAAGGAATACCGTCAGGAGCATGCCAGGCTGGCGAATTATTACTTTCCGGTGATGGTGTTAAAGTTGATTTAATAGCTGGGCAACGGCTTTGCCTTGAGGCCGGTCAGCAAGGCTCGATTAGTGCACAAAACAAGCTTGCTCAGTGGTATTTTTATGGTCAATATTTCCCGCAAGATTATCAACAAGCTTTTAACTGGCTACAGCATGTTGCGAGTGAAAAATCGCCCAGTTCAGCTTATCTGTTAGCACAATTTTATGATAAAGGAATTGGCATGAATGTTGACGAGAAAGAGGCTTTGCACTGGTATGAAATCGCGGCATTAGGAAAATACAAAAAAGCTTATATGCCAACCGCTTTATTGTATTGGCAAGTCTTTAACAAAGCACAAATCAATAAAGATAAGCTTTTAGCAAAAAGCTATTTATGGGCAACAATATTGTCACACTCATCAGAGCAATTAGAAGATAAGGCAGTGGCTAAGCAATTAGAAGATAAGGCAGTGGCTAAGCAATTATTAGTGCGAATTATGGAGAAAATGCCAGAAACGTGGCAAGAAAGTTTAGATGAAAAGAGTGTTAATCATTTGGCAGTCCCTTAGCCGTTGTTACCTCGATAAAAAGAGTGTTGTAAAAATGCCTCTATATTTAATGGCATTTTTTATATTTTTAAGAACCTCCTTAACTATGCTCTACTACCTAGCCTCACTATTTTTCTGCACTTTAAAGTAAAGAAATGATCAGCTAAATATGATGATTGGCAAGTAACACTATCATCAATAGACTCGATTAAATGTCCTCATTGATATAATCATTAAGGCTGTCAAAAGCCGTTGTATCGTCTAACACTTTTGCTAAAATCATCATCCCTTCTAAAGTAGCTAATAACTGAATAGCTTTAGTTTTGGCAATGTCTACTGCTAAACCTTTTTCGTCTATATACACTGATTGTAACCAGTTTATATTTAATTCAAAAAAGCGTTTTATTTCTATGTTGACTTGCTCTGGCAGTGCATCAGACTGTGCGCCTAACAAGCCACATAAACACATTTGATTGTCTTTTTCTAATGCCGTTTTAAAAGCACTAATATAGAGGTTAATCGCACTACGACCCTTTAACTTTGCTTTTTCAGCATTTAATAACGCTAAAAAATCATCTACGTACTGGTGTGCTAGTGCGGCACCTAAATCAGCTTTTGTACGAAAATAGTAATGAACACTTGAGCTTTTTATGCCAATTTCATCAGCCAGTTCCCTAAAGCTAAAATTACCATAGCCACCAGATCTTACTTTATTTTCAGCTAATTTGAGTATTTGAGATTTTTTATTCATAAATAAATGCTATTTGAAGGTGAAGTAAATGATGAAATTATTAAATAAATTTAATAATTTCATCCATTATCAATGACTAGGCTATTTTATTCAAATAGTTAATAATATCTCCAGATTCATACAGCCAAGATTCTTGACCATTTTCTGTAATTTTTAAACAAGGTACCTGTTTCTTTCCCCCTTGTTCGATTAACTCTTTATTAAAGGCTAAATTTTTCTCTGTGTCACGTAATTCAAGCGTAACATTGCTAGTTTTCATTGCGGCAATGACTTGTCGGCAATATGGACAATGAACCTTGTGATATAAAGCATAAGAACTTTTACTCATTATATTTTCTCTCTAGTTAAGGTCATTAAATTCTTTTCTAATGACTTAATGGTTGTATTTGCGGCAAATAATGCGCCTTCAAGGTAACCGGCTTCTTGCTGAGCAAATTCGCTACCGGCTAAATATAAATTTAATGAGGATAATTCGCCAGCAAACCCCTTCATATTAAAATAAGGATGATTTGGTGGCTCCACTCTGTCTTTTTCAACGGCAACATAATGATCATTACCCCAGCTTTTTAAATAACACTGTGAGTATTGCTGGGCCTCATCACCAAATAATAAGCTCAGTTGATTAATACACAAAGCTTTAACCCGTTCTACAGATAAACCTTCTATCGCTTGTGACGAAAGCCCAATAAAACCAAATAAAGCGAAATCTTGCTGTACTTGTGCCGAGGCATCATGAATTTCTATCATAGGTCCAACACGGCTAAAGGCTTGCCCTGCTAAGCCTTTCGTTCGCCAAAAAGCCTCTTCATAAGTTGCAATAAACTTAGCTTGGCTTGCCATCCAAGTCGGCACAGCGACAAGGGCTGCGGTTAAAGCTTTGCTTGCCCAATGAACGGGTGTTAAAAATTCATTAATGATCCGCGGTGGTAAAGCTAAAACTAAATGGTCGGTTTCAAAAATAGATGTCGAGTCATCTTTAGTATTTTTTACTGTCACTTGCCAGCTATCGTGCACTTTTGTTAATTGCTCGACTTGACAACTAAGCTGATAGTTATCTTTAGATAGCTTAGCCTGTAAAGCTAAAATGAGCTTGTATAATCCGCCAGCTAAACGATGTAAAAGTGGCCCTTGACCATTTTCAATAATTTGTGGCTGAGTATGCTGATCCGCATGATAAACAACCGCACCTTCAATATGTTGGTCAAACAAATGTGTTTTCAAATCAGCCACTAGTGCTTTCATCTGGTGATGATGCGGAAATATCCACGTCGGACCTAAATCATGTAATGGTTCATTTTCATCATACACTTTCGGTTGCTCGCTATATATACGGCCACCAAAAACATCTTTTGCTTCAAAAAGAAGATAAGGAATATTCAACTGTTCTAGTTGATAAGCGGTATATAAACCCGCTAATCCCCCACCGACAATAATCACACGTTTATTATTCATATATGTAAACTTTAAAAAACTATCTACTGATAGATAAATATTAGCTAGCTCGACCTGTAAAAGCAACTTTAATTTTTTAGAAGACTTGAGTTTTAAATAAAATTTGACAATATAATTAAAAATACGTAAACCACCTACCGGTAGGTAGTTAAGTAAACAACGATAACCAAATTAATTGGAAATATAAAATGAAAATATATGATGTAGAAGGTTTTCCTAACCCATTGCGTGTCCGCATGGCGTTAGCAGAGAAAAACGCCTCTGACAAGGTCACTTTTATTGCTGTTGATGTGATGAACAAAGAACATCGAAGTGACGCTTTCATCGCTATGAACCCCTTAGCCAGCGTACCCGTATTGGCATTAGATGATGGAACTTACATCGCTGAATGTTCTGCTATTATTGAATATATCGACCACACTTTTGAGGGGATATCGTTAACAGGGTCAACGGCAAAATCGCGTGCCGTTATTAGCATGATGCAACGAAGAGCTGAATTAATGGTACTTGATGCTGTCGCTACTTATTTTCATCATGCTACCGACGGCCTAGGACCTGAACTTGAAACATATCAAAATAAAGAATGGGGTAAGAAACAAGGCGAGAAAGCACTTGCTGGTTTTAAATACTTTAACACTGTTTTAAGCAACCAGACTTATGTCGCAGGTGAAGCTTTTACTGTCGCTGATATTACCCTGTTTGCCGGTCTTGGTTTTGCTGACTTTGCAAAAATAGCCGTACCCGACGAATACACACATTTACTCAATTGGCGTGCTAAGGTTGCTGAACGTCCAAGCGTTAAATAAAAAATGACTGTTAGTCATTTTACATGAAGGTTTTTACTAAATGTAAAATGGCTCACTTTCACCCTTACTGTTTTAAAATAGGATTGATTATGGAAATTTTAGCTAACTTTGAACAAAGAGCTATCGTGCACAGTACCTCATTAGCATGGTTAGCTTCACCTATGCCTGGCGTAGATAGAAGACCGTTAGACCGAGTAGGCGGTGAAGTGGCCAGAGCAACATCGATAGTAAGATACGCAAAAGGAAGCAAGTTTTCTGCCCACGTTCACACCGGTGGTGAAGAATTTATTGTGCTTGAAGGTGTATTTCAAGATGAACACGGCGACTACCCTGTCGGCTCATATATTAGAAACCCACCACAATCTTCTCATACACCTCGTTCTGATGAAGGCTGTATTATTTTTGTAAAACTTTGGCAATTTCAGCAAGAAGATAGAAGCCATGTTTGTTTACAAACACAGCAAATGTCTGCAACACCGACAGAAATACTAGGCGTTTCAATTATCCCACTACACCAAGATACAATCGAAGAGGTCGCTATTTTATCTTTTGAACCGAGCGCAGTAATGAATATTGTCGCGACTCAAGGGGCTGAAGTTTTAGTGTTATCAGGGGAGTTACAAACACCCAGTGATTTATTACAAAAGCATAGTTGGGTACGTTTGCCATTAGGCGATACCTTAACGGTAACCGCTGGTAGCGCTGGCGCAAGAATTTGGCTTAAGACAGGTAATTTAACTGAGGTAAACAAGCAAATAAAACGAGTAAAATTGGCGGGTTAATATTTAATAGCACAGACAAATATCTACCGGGTATATAACTGTTCAAAGTTAGGAATAGCCCGTTCCCAAATAGGTATTTCTTTTCCTAAATACTCACGAACCGCATCAAAAAATAATCGCGTTCTAACGGGTAGATCGCGATGTGGATATACTGCATAGATAGCGCCATACTCCATTAATCTAACGTCGGTCAATAAAGGTACTAAATGACCATCTTTCACTTCGTTATCAAGTACGAAAGCTGGCGCAACAAAAAACGCGCTACCTGATAATGTTTTCATCAATAAAACTTCGGCATCGTTTGCCCTAAAAATACTATTGAGTTTTTGTTCCTTGGCTTCACCATTTTTATCATAGTAGCGAACACCTTCGACTTTAAACGAGGTGCTAGCGTAACTTGCCGCCGGTAATTGCGTTAAATCTTCAATAGTTTGAGGTAAACCATAATTAGCAATAAATGTCGGGGTCGCTAAAATTAACAAACGATTACGCGCTATTTTACGAGCAATTAACGACGAATCTTTGGGCTCACCGATACGAAACGCAAGGTCAAACCCTTCTGAGACAATATCAATAACACGATCATCTAAACGCAATTCTACTTCAACCTGCGGAAAGCGCATTTGAAAATCGTTAATGACTGGCTGTAAGTAACGTTTCCCAAATAAGGTAGAAGACGTTATTTTGAGGACTCCTTGGGGCTCCAAATGATAATTTTCAGCCATTCGTACTGTTTCGCCCAGTAACTCTCTAAGTTCAGCTGCTTTTTTAACCATCTCAGCGCCAGCAGCCGTTAAGGAAAATGAGCGTGTAGTGCGATTAAGTAATCTAACGCCTAATTGTTCCTCAAGGCGGCTGAGCTGTTTAGAAATAACCGAACGGTCAATATTACGTACCTCAGCCGCTTTAATAAAAGAGCCTTGTTCAACCACTTCAAGCAACATCAATAATCGGCTAGTCGTATCCATACTTTATTACCATCACAATTCTATTGGTGCCATTTTGGCACTAATTAAATGCAAAATCTATGCTTTTTATCAACAGGTTTGTTACGTAAAATTGCGCTCAAATTAAAAGAGGTCTTATTATGAATAAACATTTAATCGCAGTAGCTATTGCTATGGCAAGCTTAACTTTATTAGGTTGCTCAGAAGCGCCTAGTCAAAAAACACAGCAGCAACAACTACAGTCGATTGATGTGGCAGAAGTGCTAGTCAAATCTGTACAAAATTGGCACACCTATACCACCCACTTAGAAGCTCCCGAGCAAGTTGCTTTGAAACCACGTGTTTCAGGGGTAATAGAGTCGATTGCTTTTGATGAGGGTCAGCAAATTAAAACGGGCGACCTACTGTTTAAACTAGATGATCGACCCTTTTTAGCTATTGTTGCTAGCCTTCAAGCACAAGTAAACAGTGCAAAAGCTGCATTTGATCAAGCAAAAAGTGAAGAAGAGCGTGCAATACGTTTAACTCAACGAAAAGCGATATCCACTGAACAAGCAGAGTCTCGCACGTCAACATTACGTCAGCGCGAAGCACAACTCGCTGCATTACAAGCACAATTAACAGCAGCACAACTTGATTTAGAATTTACCGCTATTCGTTCACCTATCGACGGTATTATTTCTCGCGCCAACATTACCAAAGGCAATAACATTATCGCCGGACAAAGTGTGCTAACAACGATTGTTTCTAACCAAGCGATGTTTGCTTACTTTGACATTGATGAGCGCACTTGGAATAGCGATTTTGCTAATATTAGTGCCTCCGATCAGCAAAAAGTCATGATGCAAAAAGTAGGACAAAGTGAGTTTGCTTACCAAGGCTATATTGATTTTATTGATAACCAAATAAATTCGGCAACCGGCACATTGCGGGTAAGAGCGGTATTTAATGAAGAGAAAAACCAACTCCGTGCAGGCTCTTTTGCGCGCATCAAGTTGGCTGCAAATGCCATTACCGAAAAAATTATCGTGCCTTCACGCGCTATTGGTACCGACTTAAAAAATAATTTTGTTTTAACTGTTGGTGAAAATAATATTTTGCAATATAAGCTGGTTAAATTGGGTGAGCGTTACGGCAGTTTACAGGCGATTACTTCTGGGCTAAAAGCAACGGATGTTATTGCTGTTAATGGTCCTGCCCGCGTAGGTCCAGGCATGCCTGTCGCACCTAATAATGTCACCATTGATAGTGCTGGTATTGCCTTTACTTTATCACCTGTTGCTGATGCCAGTTTAACGGCAAAACTAACGTCAGAAGAATAAGAGTTAACCATGAACTTTTCACATTTTTTTATACAACGCCCGATATTCGCAGCTGTCTTGTCATTTGTCATTCTGCTTGCTGGTGGACTTTCACTTTTTCAACTACCCGTTAGTGAATACCCTGGTGTTGTGCCACCAACCGTGGTGGTTACGGCAAATTACCCGGGGGCAAACCCTTCGGTTATTGCACAAACAGTGGCAACCCCACTTGAGCAAGAAATCAACGGCACTGAAAACATGCTATACATGTTTTCACAAGCCACTGGCGATGGTCGTATGACCTTAACGGTGACGTTTGCTCTTGGAACTGATCTAGATCGCGCGCAAGTACAAGTACAAAATAGCGTTAATAGTGCATTATCTCGCTTACCAGAAGAAGTGCAACGTCTGGGTGTGGTTGCAGAAAAATCATCGCCTGATTTAGCTATGGTGGTACATTTATATTCCCCCCAAGAAAGCCATGATACCGCATATTTATCTAACTACGCCGATCTCTACGTTAAAGATAAAATCTCCCGCTTACCCGGCGTTGGTGATATAAAATTATTTGGTGGTGGTCAATATTCGATGCGCGTTTGGCTTAACCCAGATGCATTAGCTGCGCGTGAATTAACCGCAACCGATGTTATTAATGCATTACGTGAGCAAAACCAACAAGTTGCTGCCGGTAGTTTAGGCTCTCAACCTGCTGCTAACGACAGTGAATTTCAAGTATTACTCAATGTAAAAGGCCGTCTTGATAACATTGAAGAGTTTGAACAAGTAATTATTAAAGTCGGCGAACAAGGCCAGCTTACTCGATTAAAAGATGTCGCTCGTGTTGACCTAGGACAAAATACTTATGCCTTGCGTGCCATGTTAGACGGGCAACCTGCTTTAGCTATGCCTATTTTTCAACGACCTGGTTCTAATGCTATTGAGTTATCAGATCAAGTACGGGCAACTATGGCGTTATTATCTGAAGACTTCCCTGCTGGTGTCGAATACGACATAGTTTACGATCCCACTATTTTCGTCCGTGACTCTATCGATGCAGTAATAACGACCTTAATTGAAGCCATTGTTTTAGTTGTGATTGTGGTAATACTATTTTTACAAACATGGCGTGCTTCAATTATCCCGTTAATTGCCGTACCCGTGTCGTTAATTGGTACCTTTGCGGTAATGCAATTACTTGGCGTTTCAATTAACACCCTATCACTCTTTGGTTTAGTACTGGCAATAGGTATTGTCGTCGATGACGCTATTGTTGTCGTTGAGAATGTCGAGCGTAACATCGAAAAAGGGCTAAGCCCTTTAGAAGCAACACGCGTTGCCATGACAGAAGTCACCGGACCTATTATCGCTATCGCCTTAGTATTAAGTGCGGTATTTATACCAACGGCATTTATTAGTGGCCTATCGGGGCAATTTTATAAACAATTTGCCTTAACTATTACGATATCAACGATAATATCGGCCTTTAACTCTTTAACGTTATCGCCAGCATTGGCGGCATTGTTATTAAAATCACACGATAGTAAACCAGACCGATTAACACGCCTACTTAATAAACTTTTTGGCCGTTGGTTATTCGCGCCTTTTAACCGTGTTTTTGAACGTGGTAGCCATGGTTATCAGAAGCTGGTTAAAAAATTAATGCGTATGAGTGTTATCGTTATTGTTGCCTATATCGCACTCTTGGGTGGAACGGCACAGTTATTTAGCAGTGTGCCCGGTGGCTTTATTCCAACACAGGATAAACAATATCTTATCGCTATTGCTCAATTACCTGACGCAGCAAGTCTTGACCGTACCCATGCGGTGGTTAGAGAAATGGAAAAAATTGCTCTAGATATACCAGGTGTTGCTCATACTGTTGCTTTTCCTGGCTTGTCGATCAATGGTTTTACTAATAGTCCTAATAGTGCGATTGTTTTTCTTCCTTTAGATGCTTTTTCTCTGCGAACTGATGATAGTAAATCAGCTATGGCAATTGCAGCGCAATTAAACCAACGTTTTACAGCCATAGATGAAGCTTTTGTTGCGGTATTTACACCACCACCAATCCAAGGTTTAGGTACAACCGGCGGCTTTAAGTTACAAATTGAAGACCGTGGTAACAAAGGCTTTGAAGTGTTATTTAATAGCTTACAGGCAGTTATTGACAAAGCAAGACAAGACCCTGCATTGGTAGGACTGTTTTCAAGTTTTAGAATTCAAGTTCCACAAATGGATATAGATATCGACCGTGAACAAGCCTTAATACAAGGAATTCCACTTGATGAAGTCTTTAATGCCCTGCAAGTCTATTTAGGCTCAGTTTATGTCAATGACTTCAATATGTTTGGTCGTACTTATCAAGTAAAAGCGCAAGCAGAAGCTGAGTTTCGCCAAGACCCTGAACAAATATTAAACCTCAAAGTGCGCAATCGCCATGGTGATATGGTGCCGTTAGGTTCTGTTTTAACCGTAACGCCAACAACAGGTCCAGACCGTGTAATGCATTACAATGGTTACCCAAGTGCTGAGCTTAATGGTAGCCCTGCCCCTGGTTATAGTTCAGACCAAGCACAAACGGCAATAGAAGGTATATTGGCCAATACCCTACCCAAAGGTATTGCTTATGAATGGACAGAAGTGACTTACCAACAAATATTAGCCGGCAACACTATGGTGTATGTTTTTCCGCTAGTGGTGCTTTTAGTCTTTATGGTTTTAGCTGCACAATATGAAAGTTTGCGTTTACCTTTAGCCATTATTCTCATTGTACCCATGACTATATTCTCTGCTTTGTTAGGTGTTTGGCTCGTTGGTTCAGACAACAATATTTTCACCCAAATTGCGTTAATTGTTCTGGTCGCACTGGCCTCGAAAAATGCTATTTTAATGGTAGAGTTTGCTAAGGATCAAAACGAGCAAGGCTTATCTCACTTTGACGCTATTATTGAGTCATGTAAGCTGCGTTTACGTCCAATACTCATGACTTCGATAGCCTTTACGGCTGGTGTACTACCGTTAGTTTTTGCTACAGGTGCTGGAGCAGAAATGCGCCATGCTATGGGTAATGCGGTGTTCTCAGGCATGATAGGCGTGACTGTATTTGGCCTGCTCTTTACGCCAGTATTTTATATTTTAGTGACCAAGACTAAACAAAAAAAGGTTGAGGAGTAGCCAATGATTAAGTTACTTACCCGTAGTTTAAAAGCCAAGCAATTTAGCGCTAAACCGCTAAAAACCAAGTTAACTGTCGGTGTCGTTTTAGTCGCCAGCTTATTATCGGGATGTGCCACCAAAATTGATGAGCAACAGCATCAACAATTAATGAAAAGTTTTATTGCTGATGCTGATATAGCCACACAGTTGACCGGTCAAGACGAGATTAATTGGTGGCAACAACTCAACTCAGTACAATTGAATCAATTGATTAAAGATGCACTTACCAATAACCATGACTTAAAAACAAGTCAGTTACAATTGCAAAGTGCTTTAGCTAAACTCAAGGTAGAAAAGAGTGATTTTCTACCACAAGGTGGGCTTGAGATTGGTGCGCAACGCACCAGCATAGCTGATAATATTAGTCGTCAATCAAGTGCTAATCTAGCCTTAAGTTGGCAACTCGATTTATTTGGTCGTATTAATGCGTTAGTTGATGCCGCCAATGCATCAGCGATGAGCCAGGCTGAACAATTACGCGCCTTGCAAATCGAAGTGATTTCGTCTGTTGTTAAAGGTTTCATTAGTTATCAGGGCAATATGCAAAAGCAAGAGATTATTAGTCTGCAAGTTGCTGCGCTTAAAAAAAGTATCTTGGTTCTTTCCGCCAGGGTTGAAGAAGGCATTGCTAATGAACTTGACTTAAACCGCACTCGTGCCCAGTTAAGTCAACAACAAGCATTATTACCTGAAACAAGTTATGCATTATATAACGATTTATCTACGTTGGCCTTATTAACCGGTCGTTTAAGCGGCGATATAAAGCTTAATAATGAACAAAAGATCTTTGACTTACCCTTTGAGGTCACTTTAGCGCAACCCAGTTCGGCTATAGCTTTACGTCCTGATATTAGCGAAGCCTTATATCAATTTAGCCAAGCTAATTCGTTAAGTGTAGCCGCAAGTAAAGCCTTGTTACCTGACATTAGTTTAAGTGCCTTTGTTGGTGTGCTAAGCCTTGGCAGTAGTCAATTAAATAATAGCCAGCATCAATGGCAAGTCGCGCCACAAATACAATGGTCATTATTAAGCTATCCAGCTTTACTGGCGCAACGTGACGCGCAGCAATATTTAAGTGAAGCGGCTTATAGCCAATATCAGCAGGTTGTTTTAGCGGCTATTAATGACAGTGAACTATCGTTACAATTGCTGACAAAGCACCTTGAACAAAAACGCTTTGCAGATAAACGTTTTCAATTTGCTCATCAAGCTTTTATGCAAGCTAACGCTATGTATCAAGAGGGGCAAATTCCTTACTTAGAGTTGTTAGATGCGCGGCAGGATGTTTTAATAGCCCAAGAAAATGCAGTAAACGCGACCATTTCTTCATCTCTGGCCAAAGTAAGTGCCTATCAGGCTTTTAATGGTCGGTGGAGTTACGGTTTAATCACCTTGTAAAGTTTGAGTTTTTTTATGCTAACTACTGAGATATTGCCCAACATTGACCAACCTACTTCTATGCGAGCTATAGTGCTTGAAAAGGCAAACGAAAAAATCCATTTATCTGATGTGCAATTGCCGTTACCTGAGTGCGATGAACACGAGCTGTTAGTTAAGGTTGAATATGTAGGTCTCAATCCTATTGATGCTCATTTCGCTAAAAGTGGATTTTCTCAATGGCAATATCCTCATATTCTTGGTTTAGATGCAGTTGGCATTGTCGTTCAAGCTAAAAAAGGCCTGTTTCCTAATATTGGCGACCGCGTTATGTGGCATGCCAATATTGGTCAACAAGGCGTGCTAAGTGAGTACGCTAAAGTCCCTAACTTTGCCGTTTCTATTGTGCCAAAAAATGTTACAGCAAGTGAAGCGGCAACACTTCCTTGTGCCGGTATGACGGCTTTAATTGCTTTAGATAAATTACAAGTAGTACAAGGCGATACTATTTTAATTGAGGCTGGTGCAGGTGCTGTTGGGCAATTTGCTATTCAGTTTGCCAAGGAACGTGGTGCAGATGTGTTTACCACGGCTGCTAAGCATAATCATAAATTAGTAAAGAAACTCGGTGCTGATGCAATATTTGATTACCACGATAAAAAACTTTGTCAAAAAATTCGCCTAGCATTAGGACCACAAGGTTTTGATGCAGTTCTTGACTCTGTTGGTGGTGACTCAACAATGCGTAATATTGAGCTGATGAGGTTTTGTGGTCGTATTGCTTGCTTGCGTCCCTTGCCTAACATTGACCAAGAGCTCATGTTTAGAAAAGCGCCCAATATCGGCATAGTATCACTCGCTGGTGCGTGGTTAGCCAATAGCTTGTGCGCACAACAAAAAATGAGTTTTAAGAGTAATCAATTACTTGATGCACTAGCAAAAGGCAGTATTCAAACGCCTGATATTACCTTAATTGAATTTAACGCACAGCAGGTTTCTCGTGCCCTGCACATTCAAGTTGATGGAGGTTTTACCGGTAAACAAGTGGTAAAAATACTTGCCTGAGGGTTTTATTTAGTCCGTTGGCTGGCTACTTTTTTGAGTGCCAATCTGAGATACCATAACGCTGCAATATTTTTGACAGTTGTCCTTTTTTTCTTAGTTTTATTAAGCCTTTATCAAAGGCACTAATATATTTAAGCTTAGTGTCTGGTGCAAAGCCGATAAAAAGAGGAACAAATATACCTTGGGTACCGGCATATTGTAAGTTAGTGATTTTTTTATCCTGAATTTCATATTCAACATTAAAACGCGAATCAAGCAGCACAGTTATACGCTGCTTACTGAGCATTTTTAAAGCACTGGATAACGGCTTATCTCCCGAGGCTAAAAATATAAATTCACCCGAGGTTTCTTTTAGGCGACTCACTGCACTGCCGTATTCATAGCCATTAATAAGCCCAAGAATATTGCCCTGTTCAATGAAGTTTTTAAGGTTCTCTATGGTAGAAAATTTCCATTGAGTTTCGTTACTAACATAAAAGTCATTATACAAGCCGCCATAAACTTGTTGGCTTTGCCTTAAATCAAAAGCTTCAATGTGTTCTTTTGTTAAAGCGAGGACCATGTCTAACTTTGATTGTTGAAGAAGCCTTAATGAACGAGCCAGCGGCATAAGGGTAAAATTAACATCATAGTCTTGAGCTTCAGCAATTTCACTGATGATTTCAATTAATATACCTGGCTTATCATCTTCATTACAAATGTAAGGACACCATTCGTCTGAAGCAATGTTTATGGTGTCATTTGCCCCAACTTGCAGTGACCATGAAAAAACAATAAATAATATATATTTATACGGCATTTAGCACCATCGTTTTTACCTAATTTCAACGGTGAAATTAGGTAAAACCCCATAAGAATGTAAGTAGATCTATTGGTATATTAATAATTATAACAATAGTCAGCTATTAGCTTGTTAAAGATTAGCTTATTTTTAACTTTAACTTTAACAGAAACGACCGATTACTTGTTACTAGGGTCAAAAGTAACAATACCAATTTATACCTTACAGGCATTGCTAATGTAAAGTCGCTCGTCAAACAACTGGCCATTCATCCCATGATTGTAATCAATACACCCCGTTATTTTATCATGTCAGTGGCAACTACCTATTTGAAAACCTAGCATTAAATCAAGTCTTTGCCTTAACAGGACTACAGACCATAACTGCCGGTAAAGTCTAAAACAATGACATTAACACATGCAAGGAAATGTACAGGTAACATTTTATCTTATTACTTGCGAAAATAAATTATGTAGGATCAATAGGTACACAAAAATGATCATTTATTGAACTGGCAAGTGTCTTATTGCATTGATTTTATTGTTGTACACTCCCAAAAGTATCATTAACATCTTTTTATATTTATCTCAGCCATTTGATTTAAGTAATCTAGCCTCTCTTATTTAGATACTATTAGCCTTATACACCTAAAATTTAGTAAGATGCTGGCTAATCTTTGTCACTTAATAGCATGCTAAAGATTTAAAATAACGATGCTTGGTCAGAGTATCGTTAAAGTAATCATAATTCTTCACTGCATATACGGTAATATTTTTAGGAAATGAAATGAAGTTAAATTGCGACCTCGGCGAAAGTTTTGGCTCTTGGAATATGGGCTCAGACGCAAAAGTAATGCCGCACATTGATCAAGCAAATATTGCTTGTGGCTTCCATGCCGGCGATCCTTTGGTCATGCAAAAAACATTACAATTAGCTAAGCAGCACAACGTTAGTGTTGGCGCTCATCCTAGTTACCCTGATTTAGTTGGTTTTGGTCGTCGCTCAATGAAGTGCTCCACAGAAGAAATTATTGCGTTAGTTTTATATCAGGTGGCGGCTATTGATGGCGTTGCTCAGTCTTTAGATATTGAGCTTAGCTATGTAAAACCTCATGGTGCACTATATAACGACATGATGACTAATATTGAAGTGCGCGAGGCGATACTTTCAGCCATAGCCCAATATCACAAACCACTTAAGCTAATGATACAAGCAAGCTCAAATATTAAAAAACATCGCGCTCAAGCAGAAAAATTTAACGTGGAAATACTCACTGAAGCCTTTGCTGACAGATGCTACAACGATGATGGCAGCTTGTTATCACGCAACATAACAGGTGCGGTGCATAATAGAGAAAAAATGATCGCACAAGTTAAACTGTTAAAAGAGCAAAGCAGTGTCATCACTATTAATGGTAAGCGCTTACCTTTAGAAGTAGACAGCTTGTGTGTGCACGGTGACAACCTCGAGGGCGTAGAAGCAATAGCCACTATTAGGGAGCTTATTCGTTAATGTCAGCAACATTTAAAATAGAAATTGCCGGTGAAAACAGCTTGATCCTTTATTTTGACCAACCCGGTAATGATGAAGTTGCCGCAAAAGTACAGCAAGCACAATGGCTGATCAGGCAAGAGATGAGCAATGATATTATTGATTTAATACCATCTTATGCTTCAATATTAGTGATGTTTAATTTACACAATATCGACCATCATCAGATCACTAACAAATTGCAAAAGCTATTAATAAACTCACCAATAATTAATCATAATCAAGGGGCACTCATCGAATTACCTGTTTATTATTCGAGCGAGTCAGGACCCGATTTAGCGGCTATGGCTAAATCTAAAGATTTAACCATAGAGCAAATAATTACCCTACATCAGCAACAAGAATATAACGTATATGCTATTGGCTTTGCTCCGGGCTTTGCTTATTTAGGCGAAGTTGATCAGCGTATTGCGATGCCTAGATTAAACACTCCTCGTATAAAAGTGCCTAAAGGAGCTGTTGGTATTGCTGACAGACAAACAGCTGTTTATCCAAGTACTTCTCCCGGTGGTTGGAATATTATTGGTCTTTGCCCTATTGAAATGTTTAACGCCAATAAAGCGCCAACAATGCCCGTTCAAGTAGGTGATAGGGTTAAATTTAAAGCGATTTCCAAAGATGAATTTTTTGCACTAGGTGGTGTATTAGGTGCAACATATGATTAGTCAAAGTAAAGCTTCTTTAAGAAGACCGGCAATAAACTTAGGTTTTATTGTTAAACGACCAGGCATGTTAAGTCTTGTTCAAGATGAGGGTCGTTATGGTGCTTTTAATGTCGGTTTAACCAATGGTGGTCCGATTGATAAGCTGGCTTTTCACTGGGCAAACCGCTTATGTAATAATGCCCTTAATGTTAGTGCTATTGAAGTGAGTGTTGGTGGTTTTGCCATCATTGCACAAGTAGATGCTGTTATTGCCGTAACAGGCGCTGACATGCCATTAACCATTAACGGTCAAGTAAAAACGTTATGGCGCAGTTATCAGGTGAAAGCCGGTGACTTAATCGAACTAGGTTTTACTAACCTTGGTATGCGAAGTTATTTTGCTGTTGCTGGTGGTTTTAATATAACACCCAGTTTTGGCAGCACTGCAACCGTTTGCCGTGAAGGTATCGGGGGATTAAAGGGCAAAAAATTAGCCGCGAACGATATACTCCCTTGTGTAACAACAAAAGATTCTCAATTAGTTAGTTTATCTATAGAAGACCAACCTAAATATAGCCAAGAAGTACTGCTGCGTATTATTCCTAGTTATCAGCAACATCATTTCAGCGTAGAACAGCAAAAATTGTTTTTTTCAAGTGAATATAGTGTTGGTAAAAGCTTTGATCGGATGGGTTATCGTTTAGAAGGTCAAAAAATCGTCTCTGATATTAACGGCATCTTATCAGAGGGGATTTGTCATGGTGCCGTGCAAATTCCTAGCGATGGCCAACCAATAGTATTAATGAATGATCGTCAAACAATTGGTGGCTATCCTAAAATCGGTGCCGTTATATCCCTTGATACCGCCAAATTAGGTCAGTTATCTCAAGGCGGTAAAGTACGCTTTGCGCCTATTACGATGGAAAAGGCACGTGAACTTATTCTCGAAGATTTAAGCTTATTTGAACAAACCCAAGTTAGCGTCTGTGATTAATATAAGTCACACAAATAAGCTATTGGTTTAGTTTGAAGCTATGGTTGTATTACTTAGCGCGAGTAAAGACCTGCTTATAGTAATAATGCAAAACATACCCAGAAGCGAGTACAGGGAAAATAATAGAACTTAATAAATTAGCCCACTGCCCTGTTGATGGCTCAAGTAGAACTAAACTAACCAATAGACTTAGACCAAGCCCAAAAAGTGCACATAATATAACAACGCCGAATAAAACGATTTTACTGGTAAAATAACAATCATCTTCTGCTAACTTTTAACACCTACACCCATTAACTGCCCTTATTAAGCTAACAACTTATTATAACTGTGTTTCATTATATCTATAAAAATTAGAATAATACCTAATAAAAACAATATCACACTAATAATAATGAAGAAGTCTACGTTTATTATGACTTCAACTGCAGATATTAACTCGTCTAGTTCTACAGTTGATTCTGATTAGTTTTGCAACGCTATTTGGTCGCTCTTCAACGTTGATACTCAGTAGCGTTTTTAGCCAAGCCTTGATTTATTTTATGTTGCATATAAACCACATGTAACAACGATGTAATAAACGGGTTTAACCAAAGTTTGTCTCCTTTATTAGCGCCTGCAATTAGATTAATACGATTACGCACCATAATTATCCAGGTGATATCGAAAATAGATGAGATAATATGAAAACCTAAGGTGAAATTTAAAATACCAGGCTATTGCCAGTTTACTAGTGCGTGAATTAGAGTGCCAAACGAAATAATATATAAAAATATAGTGATAAAAATAAAAGTCTTAGATATTTTTAACGCTGTATGTTTATTAATTTGCTTAGACAACAGGTAGAGCTTATATATCAAATATGAGCCGATACTTAGAATACAAAGAGCTAAAGTCTTTGTTACTGACGCAATATCAAAAACGCCCATAAATCCATTTTTCATTTATTCTCCAAAGGTAAAACACACTAATACTATTTAGCTACACTCCAATAAGGAGAGGTTAAAAGTTTACTGAAATGTTGAACGAAATAAAAACAGCCAATTGTTAATTTTCATTATTGAGTGGCTTGTCAGCTAGATACTGAAATTTAGAATATAGTATATCGTCATTACGCCTTAATAAAGCCAAAGCTCATTTTGGTTGCCAATGGTATACGTAAATAGGTGTTTGATAGAAGTCTCTAAGCCTGATGACTCTTGTTGGTTGACATAAAGGTAAGGCGAAGGTGTTACTCACAATAGTAACCTTATTAAAGACTTCATCTACTAACTTTTCTTGAAGAGCGACCATGCCTTCAGGAAAAAGGTAACAAACTAGGGTCGAGGCAGTACTGAGATCAGCGTTTTTAAAGTCTTTACGAAAGAGAGTAAGGTTATCTAAACGTAAACTGTGTTTCAAAATTTTTGAAACCAACCACGGAAACCAAGATAACTCGTAGCCGATAACTTGCTGATTGGGGTTTTTTTGGGCAACAGCTATAACCAGCGTGCCCCAACCAGAGCCTAGATCAATTAAAGGTCCTTTTTCATACGTATCTATTTCAGCAAGCATGGTTTTGCACGCTTTGCTTGAACTCATCATAGGGGAAATCCCCGTTTTCAGCGTACTCCAAACAATGGATAATACTATTAGAATAACTATGACAAGAAGTATTAGAGAAAAAAAATCCATGTTAACAATAGCCTAAAATAGTTGAACGCTGATGATTTCGCTTACACCTAACACCGCAACAAGCGGAAAAAGCCAACTGTTCATTTTACCTTTAATAAAAATTAACAAGATACTCATCCTAAATGCGAGTTAATTTCCCCCTACCTATAGCAGTTTATAATAATCACCAAAGCCGGCTAAAATATTCGTGATAGCAATAGATGAAAGAATGAGTCCCATAACTCGACTGATCACACTTGCTCCACTTGTCCCTATAATGCGGTTAATGAAGCCAGCGAGTAACATTAAGATATAAACTAAAATTAGGACAGATAACATAACTAATGCAGTTTGCGTTTGCTCCCAGAGTGAATATACAGAATTTTTAGTTAAGAGTACGGCCGCTAGCATGGCTCCGGGGCTTGCAATGGAAGGAACCGCAAGTGGAAATATGGCAGTTTCTTTATGGGAGTTTTGTAATGATTTTATTTCTTCATCGGGTTTACTATCGCCAAAAATCATATTGAGAGCAAAAAGAAACAAAACGATCCCTCCAGATATTTGAAATGCGGGTAATGGAATGGATAACGCCGTTAAGACTATTTCACCAACAATCAAGAAAAACAATAACACACACGCAGAGACAATGGTGGCGAGTAAGGCAACACGACGCTTAGTTTTTTGGTCATATTGAGCTGTTACAGCTATAAATACTGGTATTGTGCCAATTGGATCTACAACAGCAAAGAATGTTATAAAAACCGCTAAAATATCTATCATTTTACATGTCCCCCAGATTTAGAATAGTTTAAAACACGATTGTATTATTTAAGTCGAAAACTGGTGAAGTATACAAGATATAGACTTTCTAAACGATTTTAATTAAGGTAATTATCCCTTCTTAAAAATTGATCCCCTCAATAATAATACCTTAGTCTTTTCAAAATATTACATCAACTAAGTCTAAATAAGAAACGGTTATTAAACACACAACACCAGCTTTTAAATGTGCTTCTATGCTAAAACCTTCTGTTCCTTTTACGCTATTTACACCTACTATCAATTATCTCAGATAACTTAGTGTATTATCGACTTTCAATCGTAAATAAAGAGCGATGCTCTGCCCTTTTACTCTCAACAAGTAAAAGCTCAGCTGCTGTTAAGTTTACTTATAAATAATCAATCATAAGGAATTGTTTGCGGCAAAGAAATTGGCTGATGAGTCATGGGCCTATCAATTTGATGGGCAATCAAAGACTGAGGCAAACGCGGATGTAACAAATGTTCAAATTGATCAAGTTCATCACATTGTGGATCTAACCACTTGTCTATGAGTGATAAATTTTGCGGGAGTATCAGTGGCATGGCTTTGCTGTGGATATGTTTTAATTTTTCATGTGCGGGCAGTGTTATCACCGAGCAACTGAGTTTTATTTCACCCGTTTTATTGTGCTGCCATGTTCTATACAAGCCCCCCAATATTAAACCGCCAGACTCTGCTTGCATATCAAAGTAATGAACGGGCTTTTTATCGACAAATTCAGTTTCACCAAAGCCTTTAACGGCAATAATACACCTAGCGCTCCGATACGCCTGATAACCTGCACTTTGGGGAGTATTAAGCTTATCAAATCGGGTATTAAATGAAGTAAACCGAGAGGGTTTAAAGTCATTTTCAGTTTGATCTAGTAATAACCACCACATAGCACTTTCTACTCGGCGTTGTTCACCCACATTCCTCACAATGGAAACGGTGTCTGCTGCTTTAACAAAGCGACGATCAATCGGCCTATCGATAACCTTATTTATTTTTAAGCGGGTATAAAGCTTTTTTACACCGCTATCAAACGTCGTATTCAACCGACCACACATAATACTATCCTTATTTATATCGGCCAGTGTAGCAACGAATATTAGCTGTGTCTTGCCAACGAATGTAACAAGTTGGTGTTAAAGAGAAAATGACTTAGTGACGACTGATGATTAAAAAGAAGATGTTTTTAATGATTAAAGTGAGCCTATTCAACTCACTTTCATATGACTAACAAGGGTAGTTACACAATTAGTTAAGTTAAGTTAAGTTAAGTTAAGTTAAAAACGATAGGTGGCGTAAACACCTGCCACACGATCAAAATTATTATCATATTGATAACCATTTTCTTGCGCATCGAAGCTTGAATAACCAACAAACATCCCAATGTCGGTCTGTTTGCTGTAATTATAATTAACACCAAGACTAACTTCATGAGCGGATTTTTGCTGAAAGTCTTTTAAATCTCGATAAGTATAGTTAACGTTAGCCGTCCAATCTTTTGCTAAGTGGGTTTGCACACCAACAGAGTAACGGTATTCATCTTTATTTTTTAGCTTCTCTTCATCCCACTTTACATAACCTAAAGAAAAAATCAGAGCTAAGTTTTTATCAAAGACATACTTACCCTTTAAGTCGGTACCATAAGCAACCGAATCTCCATTAATGGTTGACTCTTGAAAGCCCCTTAAACCTAACCCAACCGCTAACTCAAAGCCTGCTTCATTGTCAGGGCGAGCTAAAAGTCGGTAACTAATACCATTCAAACCAATCGTTAAATTGTCAGTCAGCCCGTAGCCCAGATTTAAATTTAGCGCTGCGTGTCTTTCATCCTTCTCTTCTCCCCACGCTAAGGCACCACTGACGGCAATGGTGCCATCAGTTAATGTTAAAGGTCTTAATATTGGATTGATAGGATATTCAGTTTCTGCAAAAACAGTCGATGAAGCTAAAAGTAATACCGTGCTAATAAGTGATTTGTTCATAATAATTGTTCCCTAAAGTTTATGTTTTGTAATTTATGGGGGTATTATAAAAACTTATTGCGTTCGGTTCCTGAGGCTTTTTGTCTATCAAATGTCAGCGTTGTGTGAAAAATTGTAAGAAAGAGCAATCCGATGGAAGTCATCACTCATCAATAAAAGGTTAACAGGAGAGGTTTTTGTGTAAAAGCAGATGTAACGATGGGAGAAATATGTAGCCCGTAAGATAGCGGATATAATGTTAAGAGCGTTATTTTTGGAAAAATAAAGCAATAACACTATGGCTATTGCTTTATATTTCAGAGCGATTTAAAACTGAGACATTAAGGGTTATGCCTAGGTGATTTAAGCTTCTTCGCTTTCTTCATCTTCTACACGAACGCCCCAAACATCATGTTCGTCGGCATGGATAATTTGTACCCACATTAGGTCGCCTGGCTTAGCGTCATAATCATCAGACAAATACACTTTACCATCAACTTCTGGCGCATCCATATAAGAACGCCCAACAATACCAAGGGCACTTACTTCATCAACAAGAATTAAATATTCTTGGCCAATACGTGCTTGTAGTTTTTCCGCGCTTATTCTCGCTTGTACTGCCATAAAACGTTGTAAACGATCTTCCATAACTTCGTCTGAATTATGATCAGGTAAAGCATTAGCCGTAGCACCTTCAACAGGTGAGTATTTAAAACAACCGACGCGGTCTAATTGTGCTTCTTCTAAAAATTCTAATAACTCTTCAAATTCTTCTTCTGTTTCACCGGGGAAGCCAACAATAAAGGTTGAACGAATAACTAATTCAGGGCAAATCTCACGCCATTTAGCTATACGCTCTAATACTCGGTCTGAGCTACCAGGACGCTTCATTAATTTTAAGATACGTTTATTAGCATGCTGAAAAGGAATGTCTAAGTACGGCAGTATTTTACCTTCTGCCATAAGAGGAATTATTTTATCAACATGTGGGTACGGGTAAACATAATGGAGACGTATCCAAACGCCTCGCTTGGCTAATTCTTCACATAACTGCTGCATATGAGTCTTAACCGGCATGCCATCCCAAAAATCAGTTTTGTGTTTCACATCAACGCCGTAAGCCGAAGTATCTTGAGATATAACTAATAATTCTTTAACGCCAGCATCAACTAAACGTTTGGCTTCACCTAACACATCGCCAATAGGACGAGAGTCTAAGTCGCCACGCATTGAAGGAATAATACAGAACGTACAACGGTGGTTACACCCTTCTGATATTTTTAAATACGCGTAATGCTTAGGGGTAAGTTTAACGCCTTGTGGCGGCACTAAATCAATAAAAGGGTTATGAACAGGCTTGGCTACATGTTTGTGTACTTGTGTTAACACTTCATCGTAAGCATGAGGTCCCGTAACACCTAAAACATTGGGATGTAATTCGATGATTTCGTCTTTCTTAACACCTAAACAGCCAGTAACCAATACTTTACCGTTGGCAGCAAGTGCTTCACCAATTGTATCTAAAGACTCTTGAACGGCTGAATCAATGAAACCACAGGTATTTACAATCACTAATTCTGCATCATCGTAGCTATTGGTTACATCGTAACCTTCAGTGCGAAGCTGAGTAAGGATGCGCTCGCTATCAACAAGATTTTTTGGGCAACCCAATGAAACAAATCCGATTTTAGCCGCTTTAGAGGGCTGTTGACTATTCTTTTGCTCTTCAATCATCTTAGACGGAATGTCTAATGTGGTTGTCTGGCTCTCGGCTGAATTACTGCTTTTTTTAGTTGCTTGTGGATCGAATTGTTCTACGGTCATATAGTGTCTCAACTTACTCTTATTGTGTAACTGGTGCTTTTACTAATGAAGAGCAGCGTCATAAATGTTGGTTTAACTGTCTTTATAGCTAACTTTAGTGTGTTTGCTTAGGCAGTTGCTTAATGGGAAGGATTATACAGGAATGTTTTGTTCGATGGTAATGGATTTGATGCTACCTGGCTATAAACTCCGAACAAACTGAATAAGAGAAACTATACTTTTCTCTCTTTCTAAAAGCGCTTCCATCATCTTTAAGTATTTAACAAATATGCAACCTAATTCCATTCTCCTTTAACAATATTTACATTTATCGACCTAATCTTCTTGGCCTAATTTTTAACAACACTAATTGGCAACTTTAACCATTTCAGAGTCCGCTCATTTTATGATGGCGTTAAGAAAAAAAGAATGGCTAAAGTAATAGCAGTGCTTCCTTGCACTTTATTAGTGGGGTATGTGCGAGTCTAAAAGCTACTTTTCTTTTGTTTTCAAAAAATCTTGATATTTCGCAATATGAGGCTTTTCTATTAATACTTTACTCATAGGATCAATAATCACTAAATCATTGGCGGACACTTTAATCGTTTGTGGTGTATTCATGGTTAATGTCGTGATCTTACCATTAACTGATACTTCCAACGGTAATGGAAAAAATAAATCATGCGCTATTTGCCATTGCAACGTCAGACTATTTTCAGTTCTTTTTTCAATCACTTTAGGTAATTGAGCCTGATAAAAATACACATCAAAAAACCAGCGATAATTTTGACCTGTTAAACGATTGACAATACTAAGAAAATCATCTGTATCAGCCAGTACTGGCTTGAACAGCCCTGGTTTTGGCTCAGCAACACCATATACGAGCTCAGTTGTTGCACTAAAGAAAGCCTCATCACCAATAAGGTTACGTAATGTGTGTAGTACCCAAGGAGCTTTAGCGTATATATCGGCACCTGGCCCGCCTTTTTCCTCTTGATAAACCCCTTCTACGGTTTGCAATGTTTTACTCACAATAGGAGCTTTATTTCGTATTTTCAAACGCATGTCGTACATGTGAGCCATATAAGCAACTTCGCCATGGAGATACTGTTCATATAGCGGATGCATATAGGCGCCAAAACCTTCATGTAGCCACATAGCATCGGCATTTTTATTGGTTAGTTGATTAGCAAACCATTCATGGGCAAACTCATGAAAAAGCAACCAATCAAACCCATATTTGTCGGCTTGGTACTTGTTACCATAGGCATTAATGGTTTGATGCTCCATCCCTAAATGTGGGGTTTCTGCTATCCCAATTTTGTCTTGAGCAAAAGGATATGGCCCGATCTTTCTCTCAAAGAATGTTGTTATATCAATAAGCTCTTGTGTCAAACGCTGCGCTTTCATTTTGTTTTCGGGTAAATGGTAAAACTCAACAGGGATACTATTGCCGTACCGGCTATCAAATGTGGTTTTAATGACGTCATAAGGTGCAATATTAATGGCAACACCATAAGTGTTTAGTTGCGATAAACTATGCCAATGATACGTTTTAGTCGTATCATTTTCTGTTACCGAAATTAACTTTCCGTTAGCAGCAGCAACCAAATCTTTAGGCACAGTAATATGCATTGTGGTTGTTTTAGGCTCACCAACAGGGTTGTCGATACAAGGCCAAAACAAATCACAACCCTCACCCTGCACAGCCGTAGCTATCCAGTCTTTCCCTGTCGATGTTTTAGACCACACAAAGCCTCCATCCCAAGGGGCTCTTACCGCTTCGCGCGGCGTACCAGAATATTGTACTTCGACGATAAACTGGCCCTTTAGCGGGGTTGTAAGATTTATCACCAGGAGCCCTTCAAGATTGCTGTATTGTGCTTTGTCTATCAACACATCGTTTACCAGCACTTGTTCTATAGTAAAAAAATTATCGAGATTTATGCCTACCTGCCCCATTGCACGCTGACTGTTAAGGGTTAAAACGCCTTTGCCTGAAATAGTTTTTTGTTTAGGAAAGATACGAAAGTATAAATCGGCATGGTCAAGTGTTAAACCCTGCTGAGATATAGGCAAAGGACCGTCACTGGCCATTGTATATTCACTGCGCTCTACTGAATTTGCTTTAACACAAACTGCTAACGTAACAACCCAAAAGCACGCTAATAAAAGCTTCATATGCTAAACCTCAAAAAGTAATGTAAATAAAAAACTTAGCTTCAAGTTATCCCTTTAATATTGGTGATAAAAGCTAATTGCGATTAACGACATCTACTACACTATGAATGGCATGACTAACAATAAAAATCCTAGTGTACATTAAATAAAAACGTTAATAATCTGAAAAACTTACACAATATAATTACGTTTGGGCATTTCCTACCTAAAAATCGCCATTTTTTAAGATACTTGTGGATCGTATTGCTCATACGACAGTGCTAAGCCCCACCCTTTTTACTTTATCAACAACTAAAGAAGTTATCCCTTTAGTTGTTGATAAAGGCATGGGCAGTCATAATATTGTTAAATACTTAAACGAAACCTATCCTGCGCCTTTGCCTAAGACTAAAAAGAAAGTGTGGAATATATCCCCTTGAGTTAGTTAATTAATGAGATACCAACAACAATCCACAGATTATTAGGCGACAAAGTTAATGATTGTTAATCTCTAATTAGTTATATTAAATCAATACATTAATATTAAGGTATCAAGATATGATCTATCAATTAGGTGAACTTTCTCCTCGTATTTCAAAAAGCTGTTTTATAGCACCAAACGCCACTGTAATAGGAAGTGTAGACTTAAGCGAAAATGTCAGTATTTGGTTTAATGTTGTGATCAGAGCCGATTTAGCACAAGTGAAGATAGCGAAAAATTCTAATATTCAAGATGGCTCTATTCTGCATGTTGATGAAGGCTTCCCCATTAATATTGCTGAAAATGTAACTATTGGTCATAAAGTAATGCTTCATGGTTGTACGATAGGTGAAGGGAGCTTAATTGGTATCAATGCGGTGGTATTAAATGGCGCTAAAATTGGTAAAAACTGCTTAATTGGTGCTAATGCTTTAGTGACAGAAAATATGGTCATTCCTGATGGGAGTTTAGTCTTAGGCTCACCCGCAAAAGTAATTAAACAACTTGATGAAAAAACCCAAGAGATGATTGCAGCAGGCGCAGCACATTACGTTCAAAGCAATCATCAATATAGGAAAGAATTAAAGCAAATAGGTTAAGCATCATGCTGGTTAAGTTAAGCATCATGCTGGTTAAGTTAACCGCCTTTGTTGCAAATCAAATGGCCCGCAGTAATTAACACTAAGGTCGTTACTGAGTGCTTTGTTATAAAGAAGAGTTTGAGTTAATAATGAATAATGAGTTTCCGGCCGTTATTTAGCTTTTTTTTGTTTTATCTATTGATTAAAATATGAGAAAGTAACCTAAGGACAACATCAGCGCTAGGAGTTAAAGTGATAAAATGGTTAATAGCATTGATACTGTCACTGATTATCACCTCACCAAGTTTAGCAAACGAGGTAAATGTTGATTCATTAAAAGCAACATTAACAGCACTTCCTCTAGATGATAAAGCACGCTTAGCGCCATTAATTGAGCTGGCAAGCTATTACCTTTATATCGCTCCAAAAGAAACAAGCGCTTATGCAACACAAGCCCTAGCCTTTACTAGTATTGAAGATAGTGATTTCAATAAAGCTAAACTATTGCGCTTGCTTGGACAATCACAGATGTACCAAGGTTTAAACCTTGAAGCTTTCAAACATCTCACTCAAGCGATAAATAGTGCCAATAAGAGTGAGAACGTGCATTTAATCTCAGTCTCTAATAGAGCAATGGGAGTATTTCACGAGCTCATTATCGATCACAAAAATGCAGTAAAATATTATATAGAAGCATTGAAGTTTGCTAAATTAAGCGATCAAAAAGAAGATTTAGCGATGGTTTATAATAACTTAGGGAATGTACTTAATTCTCAAAATGATTATACTAATGCTGTTAAATATTTTAAAAAGTCAATCGTAATCAACACTGAACTCAATGATATTGCAATGCAGATGAATGCTTCTGTTGGATTAAGTGTCTCCTACTTAAGATCCGATAACCCTCTTAAAGCACAACAATTACTTGAAGAAGTGCTAAGAAATAAAGATTACATCAATGACTTTAGCTTTAGTGAAGCATCAGCCAACTTAGCTGATGTTTATAAATATTTAAAAAACTTTACGGCGGCTGAATCTCTATATAAGTTTGTTATTAACGATGAGAAAGGTAGTATTTATCCACCGGCTGTCGCATCAGCATACTTAGGCCTCGCTGATATTTATATCCAAACAAACCAAATAAAAGCCGCCATCGATTTATATCATAAAGGCATTGTTGAGGTAAAAAATAAAATATCGGTGGAAAGTGAAATGGCGCTTTATGAAAATTTAGCCAAATTAGAATTAAGCCAAGAAAATTTTAAAGCAGCGGCTATTATTCAAACAGAGTACATAAACAGAAGAAATCAAGTTCAACCGTTGACACAAAAGGGTCTATTACAAAAATTGGAGAGTCAACTACTCTTGGAACGAGATTACATAAAACTACAAGATGAATTACTGATCAGCGAACGAGAGTCTCGCCACGCTTCAATGTACCTATTTGCTGTTATTGTTATTTCACTGATTAGTTTAGTGCTATTCCTAGTATTAATGCTAAGAAAACAGGTGATCTCTCGTTTGGAAGCCACAAACAAAACATTAAAAAAAGCTTCTGAAACCGACCATTTAACAAGCATTGGTAACCGTCGTTTTTTAGAGCATCAAATTGATACCTTTAGAGGGCGAGATATACAAATGGCCTTTTTGCTGCTTGATGTTGATTATTTTAAAGATATTAACGACAACTTTGGTCATGATGCTGGTGACGAAGTCTTGGTGGCGATTGCTGATAAAATTAAAAGACTGTGTCGAAAAGATGATTTATTTGCACGTATTGGTGGAGAAGAGTTTGTTATTTTATTAATGAATAGTAATGAAGTGTCTGCCTGCTTATTTGCAGAAAGAGTCAGAAGTAGTATTGAAAAAATGGCCCTCCCCTTTCAGTCTAAAGTCACAGCAAGCATCGGTGTTACGTTTGGTAATATGAACAACGCTAATTACGACGAACTATACAAACAAGCCGACATTGCACTTTACTCAGCTAAAGACAAAGGCCGTAATAAAGTGCTGCTATTTCCTAGTTTAGATCCAACAGTTGCTGATTAACGCAGCTTAGCGTTTATTAACTTATCGAGTGTGTTAGGAAATAAAGGTTACTGGTCACCGGCTTATTTTATGTCGAATGAGTAATAAATATCGGCAGAGCTTTCTAGCCCAGAAACTGTTTCAACCCATAGTCTGTTTAATAAATAAAACCTCACGGTTAATTCATTGATAGGCTTCAGAATACCAACCCCGTATTTAATATAAACCTGCTCACCTAAATAGCCAGCGATGGAGGCTTGCTCATTGTCTCCGTCTATTTCGATTCTATTGATCAAAGGTAATTTTTCTATTTGAGTGAGCACACCAGAAAAGTTTGTTAACGCTGAACCTAAAGCCACACCTATAGCCGTATTACTATCGCTGGTTTCTGCATCTAAACCGCGCCCTCTCACCAGATACGATAAAGTTTCAGATTGTTGCATGGTTGGCTTTGAAAACAGCTTGATATTCAAACTGTTGGCTAATCCAGTTGCATCAATACCGACAATAATGTTTTCTTTTTCAATGCTACGTGTCGCTTGCATTGAGACATAGGGGTTATTCGCTGTGCCATTAAAAGAAATAATACCTTTAGTTAACGACAAATCTTGCCCATAAGCGCGATAGCGACCCTCGGGGATCTTTAAGCTGCCAAAGAGCTGCAAGGGTTGATTTGCCTGCTGACTCACTTGTAATTCGCCGCCTAGACGACCTATAAACCCTTGCCCTTCAACTTTAAATGCATCGGCAATAACCACACGAACATTGGTAAATAATTTAAATGGTTTTTCATTAGCAACTTGTTCGCCTGCATCATTAACCATAATGACATCCTTGCTTAAACTAACACTTCCTTGCGGCAATTTATTAACCAGTAATTTACCTTCGAGCACTTCTATACGGCCCGATATTTTCAGCTCTGATGCTTTGATTTGGGCGTTAAGGTGAGGAGAAACGGTTATGCTAAGATCCGGGGGAACTGATAACTTTAATGATTCCCCATCAAAATCAAAATTACCTTGCAATTCATCTTGCCAGTCAACGTCTCCTTTAAGATTAGCTAAGGCATTATTAATATTTACCCCACCAGAAATAACGGCTTGTTGACCTTTAAATTTTAAAGCCATATTAATATCAGTTAAGGTATTAATATTTCCTAAAATTTTAGCTTTACCTTTAGTTAACGTAATGTCACCTGTTATTATTGGCTTATCTAAATCACCATTCACAGTTAAACGGCTATTTAATAGGCCTTCCAATGAGGTTAACTCTGGCAAAAAAACTTGCAAGGGTGAAAGGTTGAATTCATTAATATTAAGCTGGCTATTTATAGTGCGACTATCGGCAAAGACAATCGTACTGCTAAGGTTGACTATTTCAGCACTGTCTTGAGCAAAAAAAGCAAGTTTGCCTGCAACACTGCTACTATCAACTTTTAACGTTAACTCACCCTTTTGCCACTCAAGTAATTGATGTAATTCGCCTTCTTTAGTTGTCTTTATATCGCCATCACTAATAAGTAATTTAGCATTAACGGTTGGCATTTTGTTTTGTTGCCAACCCACAGCAACATTCCCCGCTAATGTGCTCTGCACAGTTATATCTTTAGGAATAAAGGGCGTTAAAAGGTCTGTGTCTAATTGAACGGCTAACGTTAACTCGTCTTGAGCTACTTTTAAGGTGGCATCGTCTTTTAGACAGAGCTGAGCGCCGTCACCAAGCCAGCAATGTTTATTAACAGCAAGCGTTTTAAGGCTATTATTATAAAGTATATTAAGTGGCTGACTTGATTTAAAAACATCGTCACCTATCGAAAAAATTACCTGATCAGTTTGTACTCGCCACTGCTCTCCCACAGGTGAATAGTCACTATTAATTAACAAGTCAATCGCTGAATCGCCAAGCCATGCTAGCTTTACTTTTTGTTGATTTAAATCACCACTACTCGACAAATTAACACCATTGATGGTGTGATCGTTCCAATTGATAAGCGCACTGCTAAACGCTACCTGATGTTGATGATTATCCAGCGGTCGATATTTGACCTCGACCTTAATGGCATCACTGGCAAGATTAGCCACTAACAACTTTTTTAATTCACCTTGTAGATTGAGTTCTGGCTGCTCAATTGGACCAGATATTGAAATATTGGCCGCTATTCCACTTTCAATATCCTTTAACCATAAACTGCTATCTCCAACATTAACCGTACCATCGACATGCCAATGGGTATCGCTATGGCCTTTTATGTTAAGCGCTATATCACCATAATTGAGCTTAATATTACTTAGCGCTAATTGACCTTTATGGTTAATATCAACATTACCGTTTGCGTTAAAAGCTATTTTATTAATTTCGCCTTTGACCTTAGAGTCAGCAAGCGTAAACGCCCATTCATTATCTTGCCAAAATCCTTTACTGTAAATATTTCCCTGCAGTCGACCCGATAAACGTTTATCAATATTAGGTAAGCTAATGCCCGAAGAATTCACCTTAACATCCCATAAGAATCGATTGCCTAACTGTAACTCTCCGGTTATATCCAAGCGGCTATTTTCTTTGAACTCTTCAAAATATAAGGTCTTTATTTTAAAGGTTTGTTCACTGTAAGTTGCCTGTAGTTCCAATGCGGCATCTTGGTAACCAAAGCCACTAATGTTACTTTTTAAATCAATAACATGTCGGTTAAGGTCGCCTTCGCTGTTTAATAACAGTGTTGATGGAGTAATAACATTAGCGATATCATCAGGTAAAATAAACTGGCTAACATCAGCTTTCAATTTATAAGGTAAGTTTGCGTTAGTAACATCCACTGACATTTTAGCGGTTAGTGTTAATTCACCCACGTTGCTAATCGTTGTTACTAAATCAGCTAAATCACCTTTTAATGAAACCTTTTGTTCAGAATGACTGAGTTGTGGTAATAACTCAAAGTTATCAATGGAACTACTCAAGGCTAAATCAACAAGATAAGGGGGTACAAAGTCAACTTTTCCTTTTAATGAAAACTCTCCTACTGCCGCTACTTTTGATGACAATTCTTCAATAGATAATTGCGTTTTGAACCATGATAAACGTGCCACATTATTCGTGGTATTAATTAGCGTTTTCTCACTGCCCGTATTGTCTAATTCATTAACGATTAGCGTTTTTACCACCAACGACTTTAGCGCTAACTTAACTGGTAAATACATCTTAGGCAGTGATGCCAGTGGCCAAGGGGTAACGGGTTGCGGGGTTGATGAGGTCTTCGCCGCAGATAAATTAATATGTGCTTTAAGCAACCGAGCATTATCTATATTAATAGCGATATTACTCACAACATTCTTATTGACCGATAAAGCACTAGAAAACTCGGTTAAGTTTATCGCTAGCCCCTGAGTTGTTATTTGGGCGCGAGCTAAAGAAAACTTCTTTAATTTAACGCTAAAGGGTAAGGTGAAATTGGTTGAGTTAATCGTTTGTTCGACAAGTTGCTCAGATGATTCCGCTGGCTTTGCTTCTTTTATGTTGACTTGTAGTGCACCTATACTGAGTTCATCAATACAAATCTGGTTTTTCCATAGGCAGCGCAAATGCAATTTTAAACGAATGTTACTGGCATTAATTAGCGCATTATCGTTTTCAATTTTTAGTTTACGTAACGCTAAGTCATCTAAAAGGGCACCACTTTTGTATTCAACTTGCAGCGAGGAAACCTTACCGACAAAATAAAGTGATAACTGAGCTCCCCAAGGCGTTGAAAGTAGTATGGCAAAGAAACACAGTAAGCCGGTTAACACGCCGATAAGTGTGAAGCTGGCACGTTTATAAGTCATAGTTCAGCACCAATACTAAAATGAAGACGCCATAATGGGTTTTCTTCGCTTAATGAATACCCTAAAGCAAACCTGATCGGCCCAATGGGAGAAATATAATGAAGACCGGGACCAATAGAGTATACCGGTTCAAGTTTGTCATTATCATTAACACTTCCAGCATCAATAAACAGTGCGCCGCGCCATGTATTTGAAAAGTAGTACTGGTACTCCAAACTAGCAACGACCATATTAGTGCCACCAATAACGATTTCCTTCCCTTGGTTAATACCTTCTGAAAGAGTCACTTTAGGGCCAATTGATTGATAGTCGAATCCTCGAATACTTTGGTCACCACCAGCATAAAACCGTAATGAAGGAGACAGTTCCTCTTCAAAGTCTTTGTCGACAATAACATAGCCAAGCTCTACTCTTGCGACAATACGGTGCTTAGGAGCAAACAGAGAAATATATTTCCAACGCGCATTAAAACGTAAAAATGAGGTTTCTGAAGATAAACCTTCATAGCTTCCTTCTAAATTATAGTATTGTCTAAATCCCTTAGTTGGATCGAGTAAAGGGCCATCACGATCAATATCAGACCAAGTAAACCCGGGAATAAAATAACTGGCATCATCGTAAACATTATCAGTCTCCCACTCTTCATCTAAGTGTCTTAAATAAGGTTGGCGTAAAATATCATCTTTTAGATAAACGCGTCCTACTTGAAAAGAAAAAAATCGACTGGTTAAGTCTCCATAGTCATTTTTTTCTAGTTCAGTTTGTAATTGCAACACATCATTGTTGGGGTGTGACAAAGGAATACTGTAAATAAAATGCCCGGTCGGATTAATGGTTGAATAGGACAACCTTGTTTCTTGACGATGCCCATAACGGTTGACTAGCGGTGTTTTCCAGCCGAAAGAAAACCTTTCTTTGGTGTCAGTCGCGTAGCCTAGTCCTAAATTAAATTGATGGCGTTTCGCTTTTTCCAGCGATACATCTATTGGTAAGATGTTATTCGCGCTATTCTCTGTTTCAGGGCGAACAACAACATTGCTAAAGTATTGAGTTTCATCCAGTTCATTTTGTAAGTTTTGCAGTGAGGTTTGTTGATAAAAATCACCTTGCTTAAAAGAAATCAAAGGTTTCAAAATATCTGTATTTATATCAAAATCATTAAACTTTATCTCACCAAAACGATAACGAGGTCCACTGTCAAAGTGAACAATAATCTCTGCGGTATCCAAATTTTTGTTTATAGCGATATTAGTTTTAATGAACTTACTATCAAAGTAACCTCGTTCTAAACCTAAGGAAACCAAGTCCGTTTTAAATTGCTCATAAATGCCATGATGTAATATATCTCCGCTGGCAATAGGCACCTCTTTGATAATATCTGAAAAAGCACTATCCCCTAAAGCGTCGCCACTTAGGTTAATACGCACGTGTTTTATTCTTGTTGGCTGATTGAGTATCACGACAAGACCAAGCGTCCAGATATTTTTATCTAAATTCTTGTCAATTGAACTTGTTACCTCAGCACGGTAATAACCCAGTGCCTTGAGCGCATTTAAGGCTTGTTTTTTCGCTGTAAAAACAAATGCTGTTCGTTCGGTGTCATTCTCTGGCAAATTGCCTAGATAAGCATAAATATTTTGTTTTGCTGCACTGGATAAGTTATCTGAAAGTTGAACGATAAGTGTGTTCGATGTTGCAAATGGTGAGATTAAAAAAAACAAGATGAACAAAAAAAAACGACTATACATTATGCTAGATTATCCGTGAAATTTGCAGTAATTAAATAAAAGCATAGCATAACAGTTTATGTGGTTTTGCTGATAGAAAAGTTTTAAGGTAGAAATAACTATCTATACTTTCAACCTTACGATAAATTTACACAATATTGACTTCTTCAGCAAAGTCGCCAGACCGTTTTAACAAAATTAGGTCAATCCCACCCGGGAACTAACATCCAAAATGAGGGAATAGAATGATAACTGAGCAATTAATTTGGTTTATAGATGGACGTTATTTTTATAAAAGCATTACTTTAGATAAAGTTATTCACCTCGCCAACACTCATAAAATGCGCGTTAAAATAATCATCGATGCTAAAGTAAAATCTACCCAACGGTGGTATTGGCATGCCATGGTTGGCGACTCACCAACGGCTAATGAAGATTTAGTGGTGATTAACAAGAAAAAACAAACCTTGCTTAAAGCATTAGAAATGAGTGCAATTAAAGCTGAAATTATCGTTTCAGAGTCTGCAGATCACATAAAAACAATCAATACTGAATTAGCAAAAACAAATAATGGCCTGCTAATTTTAGAAGACACACCACCTAAACAAAGACATCCCATTTTTCAAACTCTCACTGAAATAAACGCACCCGTATTATTATTAACTGACAAGGTATGGAAAGAAAACATCAATGCCATTGGCGCTGTTGACCCATTACACGAAAATGATCGGCCAGCAAAAATTGATGAACATATTGTTCAGCATTTAAAAAGCTGGGAAGATTCGCTTTCAGTAAAATGGAAACTTATCCACTGTTGTTACATTTCATCAGTTTTATACCAATACAAAAACAAAGTACTGTCGATGCACCAAGACGGTTTAAAAGAGTTCGCTGATCAGTTCCGCATTAAGAGGGATCAATATCAATTACTTGAAGGTTTACCTGAAGAGGCCTTAAAGTCATATATTAACAAAAACCATATCGATATTTTATTTATCGGTCTAGTTAATAGAAACATGCTGGATAAGTTTTGGGTGGGAAGTACTACCTCAAATTTTTTATATGAGCCGCCATGTGATTTATTGCTTATTAAACAGTAAAATAAATAATGAGCATTAACCAGCAAGGTTAATGCTCAACGTTGATTCAGTCACTACTCTTCTTTGGATACAACATCTGCCGTACTTCTCGGGTTCTCATTCATAGCAACTTTAAAAGGTTTACTTGCACTCCCGGCATAAAGGCTGATATGCGGGAATGGGATCTCAATGCCCTGCTCATCAAATGTTTTCTTAATGTTCTGATACATTTCATTTTTAAGCGCAAGAAAATTCTCTCTTCTTGACCACACTGAAAATTGAATATCAACTGACGATGAACCAAACCCGGTCAAAATAAACAAAGGTGCTGGCTCTTCCAAACAAATAACATTTTTTTCGGCAATTTTTAATAATAAATCACGCACTTTTTCAATATCTTCTTTATAAGCAATTCCTAGTTTTAAGTCTGCTCTTCTAATGGGATACTTTGTCATGGTGGTGACCGCACTTTTTATCATGCTTTCATTGGGTATTCGAACAAATAAATTATCAAAGGTTCTTAATTTAACAGACAATAAATCAATTGAAATAACTTCCCCTAAGATGTCATTGACTTTAATCACATCACCGATTGAGAAAGGTCTTTCTATCATCAAAAATATGCCACTGATTAAATTTGATGCTGAAGTTTGTGAAGCAAAGCCAATCGCGACAGTAAAAATTCCCGCTGCGCCAAGTAATATCGTTAAGTCGATACCAATATGCTTTAAAGCCGACAAGACAAATAAGCCCAGTAAGGTATAAAACACCGTTCTTTTTAACAAAAACACTCCGTGTGTCGTCATTTTCTTGCTAACAATTCTTTCCATCGCGCTACTGAGCGCTTTAGCAATAAAGTAACCGACCACAAATAAAATAAGTGCCTGTGTTAAGGTGTAGAAATGAGATGCTTTGAGCATATTAAAAAACTCATTAATGACTTCCATATAATATTTACCTAACTAAAGTTTACCCAAATAAGTTACTGATTCTGCGAATTATTTTACCGTGCTCAGAGGTTTCTCGCGGACTACTTATCGCGGTAAGGGGTTGAAATTCAACTGAAACACTTCTTTCTATAATTAATTCAATATCGGCTGATTCATTATTTCTTTCAATGGTTATGCCAGATGTCCACAGTTGGTTTTTATCATCACTATATAAATGTAAGTAATTAACAGGAACATTAATCCTGTTGATGATAAGTTCTTTGTTATGGCTATTAATCACCGTAATTGACGTTGTTGCTCGGTGGGGATGTAAATCAAGCTCTTCAAGTTTAGTTTTTGCAGAGGTATATTTTGCATAGCACAATTGTCCGTCGATGGTTGAGCTACCAAACCATGAATCTGACGGACGCCAAAAGGGTAAATCAACTAAGCATTTAGCACTTGGAAATGTTTCAGCATAAAACCAAATAGGTGTACTAATAAACAGCTGAACTTTTTCACCCGCTAAAATAGTTAGCGGTGATGAAGGGCGTGCAATAACCGAACGATCGGCTAATTTTGGAAATACTTTTATTTTATCAGAGCTAGCTTTCTCTAAAAAACGACCGATATCAGCATCGCTTTCTAGTGCAAAGTTTTCGCCAGCAGAAACCACAATGTCTTGGTCTTCTTCTTGATTTTCAATATTCCAAATGTTCCATTCAGTTGCCTTGCGCTTTATGAGTATCGCGCGTTGACCAACGCTCCAACATTTTGTTTCATGACTTTCATCAAAGGTAAACTCGCCCCACCAGATGTTGTTACTCATAGTTTACTCATTAAAAATTCACTTGAAATAATAAATCGCCAAATCCCCAGATAAAGGTGCCTGTTATCAACAATGAAACTTCTAAAATACCGAGCTGGTATCTAACATTATCTTTAACAACATCAATTTTATCGTCAAAATCATCTTCAATCGTTGCAATTTCTTTGTCGATGTACTCTGTTGGCACATTGATTTTTCTGAGTTTCATTTTGGCTCGTGACAATACCAAGCGATGTTGAATATTGAGTTTACTGATAAGAACACGTTCAGCAATAATGGCGCCAATACTTGACCAAACACCAATGATAACAATTAAACAACCACTTCTAGAAAGCCACTCTAGCCCTAAAAACTGAGTTTTTGACAAATAATAGCCCATACTAATCAGGGTTAAAGAAAGTAACCAAGCCATTATCGGTTGTCTTTTTCTGATGTTAATGACTTTTGCTTCATAAAGTGTTTTTGAATCGCTCAATATCTGTCTTCTTTTTTTAATTAAATTAGTGGTTATTACAACCAGCGTTTTTTCTTAAACCAAACAATAAGACCAACAGAGATAACCGACATCACCCCAAGTAAAGTAAAGTAACCGTGTTCAAATTTAAGCTCGGGTATGTATTCAAAATTCATCCCATATATTCCTGCGAGGAAAGTCAAAGGTACGAACAAAGCGGTGATAACCGTTAACACTCTCATTGTTGCGTTTAGCTGATGTGAAGTAACCGACATATAACCGTTAATTAAATCTCCACAAATATCATAATACATTTGAGAGAGGCTCAATAATCGATCAAGTCGCTCTCTTAAGTCATTTACTGCATGTATTTCTTGTTCCGTAATGAGTGATGTTTCATCATCTTCAAGATAACTGTTAAGGGTATTTCCAACAGTTACATGGTAATTAAAAGTTCTTCTAATTTTAACCAACCTCGAACGATGTGAGGTGATTTCTCGCATCATTTTATCGTTACCACTGATTTGAAATTGATCTTCAATTTTTTCTAAGTTTTGTTCAAAGTCAAATAATTGCTGTAGGTAATTACCACAACTACTGTGAAATATTTTCAATGCTAAGTGTACTGGGCTTCTCGCTAAATACTTTTCACTGCTGGCAGTAAATAAGGCATTTATCGCTATCGAGCTTTCAGGATGACCGGTAATTAACACCCGTTGACCGATAAACATACTGATTTGTACATGTTCAAAGGTTAAATTATTTTCTTTGGCAACAAAGCCACGGTAAAGCAGAAAGATGAAATCATTGAACAGCTCAACTTTCGGAGGGTGTCTTTCTCTTTGAGCATCTAAAATAGCCAAAGGGTGACAGCCAAATTGAGTGAATATTTCTTTTTCTTGAGATTTTTCGACTTTATCAAGATCAATCCATAGCACGGTACTTTCATCTTGTTGCCATTCACTGACTAATTCTTCGCCACCAATTTTAACAGGCGCAGAGGGTGAAATTAACATACATTTAATCATGATAAATCCTTAGGTATAATTACAAAATAATGCGGGTGTCAGCATTACAAATAATAACTGATAGTAAACGTTATAAACTTTCCCATTATAAGCAATATTTTAGAGTAAAGGTCAAATAATTAGTTGTTATCTCAGCAAGTAAAGTTAATAATTCACCCAATTAAAGCTATTAACATTCCTATTAGGATTATTACATGTCAACTGACATTATTACTTGGTGTGCAATCGCCTTTTGTATCACTCAATCAGCCATTTTCTCAGGATTAAATCTCGCATTTTTTTCTATAAGTCGCCTGCATTTAGAAGTTGAAGCTAAAAAGGGTAATAAAGCAGCACAAACTATTTTACGTCTGAGAGACGACTCAAATTTTTTATTAACAACAATATTATGGGGTAATGTTGGAATTAATGTGTTGTTAACAATGCTCTCTGATTCAGTGCTTACTGGCATCAGTGCTTTTCTGTTTTCAACTATTGCCATTACGATTATTGGTGAAATTACCCCGCAAGCTTATTTCTCAAGAAATGCCTTAAAAATGGGCAGCATGCTCGCCCCTATTATTCGTTTTTATCAGTTCCTTTTTTACCCCGTAGCCAAACCAACTGCACTTATTTTAGATGCTTGGCTCGGCAAAGAAGGGATTACTTACCTTGAAGAAAGTGAACTTAGAAGTATTATTCGCCAGCACATTTCCGCAGAAGAAGCCGATCTTAATCATGTTGAAGGTATCGGTGCGTTAAACTTTTTTGCTTTAGATGAGATACAGGTCACTGAAGAAGGTGAGATAATTGATCCTAAATCAATTATTGCCCTACCAACAAAGTTAGACTTACCTATTATTCCGGTAACGACACAAGGTCCAGATGACCCATTTTTAATGCTGGTAAATGAAACTAACCATAGTTGGGTAATACTGACCAATGAAGCTGGCTACCCATTACTCGTGCTTGATGCAGACGGTTATTCACGAGCTGCGTTATATCAACCAGGCGATTTTGACCCTTACAATTATTGTCATCGTCCTGTTGTGATAACGGATGAAACGACACCATTAAATGAAGCTATACTAAAAATGAAAGTGAATACATCTACTGACAAAAACTTTGATGGTGTGATAGAACACGATGTATTGCTTATTTGGGGAGAAACCAAACGTATTATTACTGGCGCAGACATTTTTGGTTTGCTACTTAAAGGCATGCTTCCTAATATAAAATAAACAGGTTAAATATTTATAATGGAATGGTTAGACAAAATATTCAATTTAAACAGTTTTACCGAGTTATTGTTTGAATATAAATTTATTGTTACTTTTTTACTGTTGATGACTTCATTTTTGATTAAAAATTTAATCATAAAAGTTATAAAACTAAAATCGAAACAAACCAAAAGATTAAAAATTAATATGGTGAATAATATTTTCACCATATTGATCATTATTTTACTTTTTAATCTATGGTCCGAAGAAATCCAAAAGTTTGCCTTTTCTATTGCCGCTTTTGTTGTGGCAATTGTATTAGCGACTCGCGAGTTTATTCAGTGTTTTATTGGCTTTATCTATATATTATCGAGTCGACCCTTTCGTATTGGTGACTGGATACAAGTAGGTAACTATGTTGGTGAGGTGCATTCTACCGATTGGGCTAAACTTACTTTACTAGAGGTCAATAAAGATGATTATGAATATACCGGCAAAACGTTATATTTGCCTAATAGTCAGTTAATTACTTCGGTAATTAAAAACCTTAATTTCCTCAAGCGTTATGCGGTACATCATTTCACTATAGTACGTGATGACAGTGCTAATCCCTTTGACTTTATCGATACCTTGTATGAGAAAGCAGACTTATATTGTCATGACTTTAAAGATGTGGCAGTTCGTTATAATCATCTTATTGAAAACCGCTTAGATATAAAGATTGCAGGTCCAAAACCGCACATTCAAGTAGCTACCTCTGAGCTGGGTGACACTCAGGTGTTTTTTACTATTTTTTGCCCCACTGAAAGTGCGATGGAAATAGAACAGAAATTAACGTCTGACTTTATGAAACTATGGTTTGAGAATAAAGCTTTAAAAAGTATTAATAAATAAAAGAGCAACAGACATCGTCTTGTAATGGGCCTTAATCTTTGTAGCTACACAATAAGCACAACAGCTGAGTTGTGCTTTATTTATAAGCCCCACAACAAACATCACCCTAGTTCAACGTTACAAAAAATCCTCATTATTAATTAGGCTTTTTGCTTACCAATGCACCTTTCATCTTTAGTGTATTAACGAAGATTAGCGCAGCCTAAAACAAAAGACTGCTTTTTTTATCTTACAGATATAACCAATTTAACAGTAAGGATAGCGTTACCCACATTAGAATAATCAAGGGAATACCAACACGCATAAAATCAGAAAAACGATAACCACCGGCGTTCATTACCAAAAGGTTAGTTTTGTAAGCCATAGGGGTTGCATAACTTAAGTTAGCACCAAAGAGTACTGCCAATATAAAAGGTTCTGCTGGTAGGTTGAGTTGGCTAGCAACAGAAATGGCAATAGGCGTACCAATAACAGCAGCAGCATTGTTAGAAACAATATTAGTTAATATCGCGAGTAACAGCATTAGGGCCGATAAGACACCTCCTGGTGGTAAACCAAATGATAATGCGACAAACACTTGGGCTATGTACTCAGCGCCACCGGTTGTCATCATTGCAGAGCCTAACGCTAAAGACGCGGCGACAATTAAAATAACTTGCGTACTAAGCGCTGATGAAGCTTCTTGCCAATTTAAACATTTTGTTAATAACAAGACGAGTACACCACAAACCGCACTAATTTCTATAGGTAAAATACCTAAGGCTGACGATACAACTACGGCTAACAAGGTACCTAAGGCAATGGGTGCTTTACTTGTTTGAGGTAATGACTCCGCGCCATCAATAATGAGTAGTCCTTGTTTAGCTTTTAATAAATCAATTTGCTCTTGCTCTCCTTGTACCAGTAAGACATCGCCAATTTTCAGGCGGGTATTGCCGATACTGCTGCGACCAATTTCCATCGCTTTACCTGCTCGATGCAAAGCGATCACTGATATGCTGTGTTTTTGTATAAAATTGACTTGTTGTAAAGTGTGCCCTTCAACCCCCGAGCCAGCAATAATAACAATCTCTGCCAACGTTTGTTTCTCGGCTTTTAGAGGGTGTTCGTCATCAACTTTATGCAGTCCTGAGAATAAAGTGGCTCCTAATACTGACTCATATTCTTTTAAACGGTCTGGATAGTCATGAACTTTTAGGCGGTCACCAACGATAAGCACGGTATCGGGCAAAGGCATTATATTTCGATAGTTGGCGCCACGCTGAATACTCTCAATTTTTAGCTGGCCATCAGTCAAAGCAATTATCTCGGTAATTGTTTTCTCGTTAGCCACACTTTCTTCATTTATATTAAGATAAGCGCTAAACAGACGTGGCGAAGTATCAGGCATTGATGGTGTTCTGCTTGGGAGAAGTTTAGGCGCAATTAGCCATAAGTAGAGTACGGCAACAACAGAAGCAATGAGTGCTGGTTGTATAAAGTCAAAGAGCCCAAACTCAACCGCCCCCATATTTTTTGCAATACTAACCACTAATAAATTGGTCGATGTACCTATCGTTGTCGCCATTCCCCCAACTAAGGTTGCTAATCCCATCGGCAGTAGCATTGGCGAAGAATCTGTTTTAGTACGCAGTGATACACTGATCAAGATAGGCAGTAACAGCACCACAACTGGGGTGTTATTAATAAAAGCACTTAAACCTCCAGCTAAAACAAGTGTTAGTAACAAAGATAATGTTGGACTTATTTTCCATAATTTAGCCAAGTATCGACCAATGGGCTCCAATGCCCCTGTACGAACAATACCGTGACCAATGATCATTAACGAACAAACCGTCACTAAGGCTTCATGACCAAAGCCAAAAAATAATGAGCTAGGTTCGAAATGTGTGCCATCTATATAAAAAGGGAAGAATGCAAACGCCAAACACAATATAGCGATAACAGCCAAAGAAGAGGTTTCTAAAGGGATATCGTCTCGACGAAAGAGATATAAGGCAAATACGGTAATGAGTAATACCGCTAATGCATGATTATTAGGTAAGTCAGGAATATTCAAAAGTAGTACCAAGTTAATTTAATTATTTAGCGGCTACAACCACTGCTTATAAAGCTTATTCTAAATGAATGCGCCAAATTATTACAAGTCAATGAAGCCTATTCTAATTATTTTTAATAACTATAATACGTGTTTTCAATTAAGTACATAGTCACTAATCAATAGATATTTTTATAACGAGCTCGTTAAAGCTTGAGCTATATTAGTTAAAAAGAGTGGCAACAATAATTCAGCAGCCGCTCTCAATATGCACTTTAGAAAGTAAGGTCTTGGCAGACAGGGAGCAATAAGGAACTTTTAGTGACAACAAAGTAGCGGTAATATGTTCTGCATATCTTTAGGTTATTTGACGGCAGATAACGCGCTACTTTTAACGTTGATTGTCGGACAGCGATTCATCTTTTGTGGTGTTTACCGCAGACAAGGAATCGCTTTTTATATAAAAAACGTATAGATAAGGCTTAACCTAGCTCACTTTCTATTTTTGATCCTAAAAAAACTTTTGATGGATCAACAAGAAAACGTTTGCCTAAAGCTTCTCTTCCTAACAGCATTAAATAACTCATATCAGAGCGATCTGTTAAGGTTATTTCAATTGACCACTTTTCTTCGCCAAGTACGATTAATGTTTCAATAACGTAACGTTGCTCTACGGTGCCATTAGAAGACTTTATTTTCCTGATATCACTAATTGGCGCACTACATTTAACAATAGTATCAACATTATGCGCATCAGGATGAATATCAAAAATCACCGAAGGCTTGCCATTTTTAATAACTTTTGTAATATTATCGACGTGTAACGACGACGTTTTTGCGCCGGTATCAACTCGAACTTGTAAATCGTCAATAGCTAAGTCTGGCAAAGCTATTGACTCTAAACGCCCAATAACAACTTTATTTGCTTTTTTCATACGGTTTCCTAACTGTCGTCATTTTCAGGTAAAAGCTGCTCTTGTACGTTTTCAATGTGTTCAGCGATTTCTTCATCGTCTTCACTGAAATAAGCGACATGAAACATAGCTTCTCCATCTTGTACTAGCGGTATATTTTGCTTACCGATTAAAATGCCTGAGCGTGTTGCTTTAACCGAATCAAATATTGCACCATATGGGCTACCAATTTCGGCTAACACTTGACCTTTAGTGATCTGATCGCCCAAATTTACAATATTATGAACAATACCACTAGCGTTAGCGCGCACCCATTGACTACCATTAGCAATAAAAGGCACAAGTTTTTTCTTCTTAGAGCGGACAACTTTTCTGGTCATACCTAAATATTGTAAAACATTTAAGATACCTTTCATGCCCGCTCGAATTGAAAACTCATCAAAACGCAGCGCTTCACCCGCTTCATATAAGAGTATTTTCGTTTCGTTTTTAACGGCTGATTCTCTTAACGATCCGTCAACTAAAGTAGAATTTAACACAACCGGTACGCCAAACACTTCCGCCAAGGCTTTGGTATCGGGATCAGACATATCCGCCCTAATTTGTGGCAGGTTTGAGCGATGAATTGCCCCGGTATGTAAATCGATACCGTAATCACAATGTTTAACGATTTCATTGAGAAATATATGCGCGACACGCCCTGCTAAAGAGCCTTTCGCAGAGCCGGGAAAACAGCGATTTAGATCACGACGGTCAGGCATATAACGACTTTGATTAACCACGCCATAAACGTTAACCATAGGAACAGCAATAACTGTGCCTCGCGTTATTTTAAGTTTCTTTTCGTGGATCAAGCGTCGAATAATTTCAATACCATTTAATTCGTCGCCATGTACCGCCGCACTCAAAAAAATAGTGGGCCCCGGTTTTTTAGCGCGAAT
>NZ_JACGVV010000075.1:0-2575 GCF_014077405.1 Colwellia sp. BRX10-9
CCGTCATGCTGAATTTATTTCAGTATCTGCTTTTGTGTTGTTAACGACGAGATCCTGAAACAAGTTCAGGATGACGGGTGAGTTATCAGGATGACGTAGGTGGTATCAGGATGACGACGGATACGGTATCTGGTTGACGGAATCCAGATCAGCATAACGGGCTTGTATCAGGGCAGGGTAACTGAAACTGTTAGTTAAATATCTGTTAAACCCCAAACGAAGGCAATTACACCTGTGAAGCCAATAAGTATCATATAGGCGGTGCCGATAAACGAATATTTGATAAAGGTCAAAAAATAACCCTGTTTATAGACGCGCTTTTGCATGATAAATAAATATATCGGGATCCAAATTAATAAGGCTTTACTGGCAAATTCAATCGAGCCAGTAAGTAAAGGGAGGACTGTTTCACTATAGCCAGCAAACACATCTAGTAACTCTACCAACAATATAGTAAAGAAAATAAAACTATGGCTGTGCAAGGCAACCGTTAAATGTTCCATATACAGTCGTTTGGAAAATATAAACATTATTTTTAATAAAACAGCAAAAAGAGGTAGTAAAACAAACATTAATTGCGGTAATTTTCCAATAACTTCTTGCACTAATGGCGTTGCATCAGAGCGGAAGGCATTTTCTGCTTTCTTGATCAAAGACTTTGTAAACACATTAAGGCTTTTATTATTCTCGTCACTTAAAAAATCAAAAGACAAGGTACCATCGGCATTATTGCCTATGGTCGTAGAAGTTTTTTCTACATTATCTAGCTCCTCACCATTTTTAAATTTTGCAATATTTGAGGTTAATAAATCATAACGTTCTTTTTTATTCCCGCTAAGTGCTTGTCCATCTTTAAATTGTCTTAATTCTAAATCGGCAAGTGTTTTGGTCATATCAATTAACCGTTTATTTTTTTCAATACTGTAATCTTTATTAATATCGGTTAAATAGGTCTCAAATTTTGCGATACTTTTTGTTGTTTCTGACAAATCAACGGTATTATCTGGTGAGCCATCAATGGCTTTAAGCTTGTTTTTTTCAAGTAAAACAAGCTGATCTTTGATTTGAGTGATTGATGTCTGATTGTCGCTTACCGCGAGAAGAGTATTACTGTCTGAGAGCACAAAAAATTTTAAGGTAATAAAAAAGACAATACTCACAAAAAGGTACAGACGTAGCGGAGGCACGTAATGCACGCGTTTTCCGGCAATATACTCATTAGTTAAAAAACCAGGACGAGCAACTAATGGCAATATAGTTCGGGCGGCACGAGAATCAAAACTAAAAATATCATCAAGAAGGTGTAATATCACCACCCAAAAATATTTCAATGTTGATTCTGCTTGTTGACCACACTGACCACAAAAAGGACCGTTGAGTGGCTGATGACAATTATCACAATTGTTATTTGCTGAACTTCTCATGGTATCAGGCTGTTCAGAGACTGATGGCGTGATATCAAGATCACTATTTTTTTTAACTAACTCGGTATTTTGCATAAAAGTTTCAGAATAAATACAAACAATAGAACAAAATCATAGCATTATGTTTATAAAAGTGTGAATGAAAAGTTATAAATATTTACAAATTAATTGAGTTAACTGCGTGCTGTTTGTATAACTATCTGCTAAATTTACTCTAATAAGAAAAATAGGGTTGAATGTACTATGTTTACTATTATGCAAAAAAGTAAATAATAAACAAAGTGTAGTAATAGAAAAGCCAAATACAGGAGAATTATAATGGCGTTTGAAGTTAAATTTGAATTAACAGAGTCAGACTTAGACCACTTCCGTGATGTAATGCGTAAAGCACAATCAGGAGCTGCAAAACTTAGTGAAGCAGTTATTTTAAGTAACGCTAAGAGTATTAGCCAAGATATTAAAGGAAGTGTTCCAGAATTTGTCAGCGAGCGCATTAAAAAACTAGAAACTTTAGTGGCGATGATAGAAGACTCTGAATGGAAAATTCCAGCAGAAGAGCGCAGTGATGTGCTAAGTGCATTGGCTTATTTTAGTGATCCAGAAGATTTAGTACCTGACCATATTCCTGTATTAGGCTTTTTAGACGACGCCATCATGATTGAATTAGTTGCCGAAGAACTGAAAGACGATATCGAAGCGTTTCTAGAGTTTTGTGCTTATCGTAGCCGAGAAGAAGGTCGTAGTGGTGATGCTACAGTGACTCGTGAAGAGTGGCTAGATTCTAAACGTCGCGAACTTCATAGTCGTATGAGAAACCGACGCTCTACTCGTCGTAGCGGTCGCTCATCATTTCGTTCAGTTTTTTAAACACTACTTTAAAAACATTGAATTCTAAAAGCTTACTCATTTTTTGAGTAAGCTTTTTTTATGTGTTTTTTATGAGGAGATCCTGAAACAAGTTCAGGATGACGGAGGTGGTATCAGGATGACGAGGAGGTATTATCAGGATGAATGAGGTATTATCAGAATGACTGAGGCTTATCCCTTTACCGTCATGCTGAATTTATTTCAGTATCTGCTTTTTGTGTTGTTAACGACGAGATCCTGAAACAAGTTCAGGATGACGGATGTGGTATCAGGATGAAGGAGGG